>CAZXZF010000296.1:0-3800 GCA_964645095.1 uncultured Desulfocurvus sp.
ATAGTCCGTGCCGTAGGAGGGGTTGTCGTAGGGGCCGGTGACGCGGATGGGCACCACCAGCCCAAGGAGCCCGGAGCTTCCGCCCTGGCCCTCGCTGCTCGGCACCACGCGCGCCTGCACGGTGTAGTCCACTTCCTTGTTGACCAGGTTCACCGTGCCCTTGCCGTCGGCGCGCAGGAACGGGGCCTTCACGTCCAGATCGTTGACGGCCACCACGCCGCCAGTGATGACCGCGGTGCCGGTGATGCTGCCGAACTTCGTGGACCGCTCCGACCCGGCCTCGACGCCGGTGGCGGCCTGCTTGGCCTTCTGCGTGGCCTCGTTCACCGAGGCGATCATGTTCACGCCGGGGAACACGCCGTCCTTGATGGCAAAGGTGGCCCGGCCGAGCAGCGTGCCCTTGAGCGCCGGGACGCTGTTGCCCTGGCAGACCAGCGGCGAGGGCGTGTCCAGGAACAGGGCGCCCGCCAACCCGCTCGGCTTGTTGTTCAGGTCCGTGAACAGCGGCCTGGCCTGGACGCGGTCCACCGCCAGGGTGAGCGTGACCACGGGCTGCGCGCCCTGCGCGTCCACACGCAGGGTGCCCTTGAGCGAGCCGTCGTACAGCCGCGCATCCACCTGGCCCACCTCCAGCACGCCATTCTGCGCGCTCATGGGCACCCTGAGCGAGGCGAAGCGCAGGCCCTTGACCTTGAAGCGCTCCGCGGAAAGCTGGCCGTCCAGGCTCAAACCCCGCAGGGTGTCCACCGGGAACAGCTCGTCCTTCCTGGGCTGGCCCGTGGCCGGGTCGATCACAGCGTCCTTGGCCGCGTCCTTGGGAGCTTCCTTGGCGGCCTCGCCGTCCTTTTTGGCGGGCAGGAAGCGGTCGGCGTCCAGGCCCTCGATGCGCAGGTTGAAGCTCACCGACTTCTTCTCGATGCCGGTCACGCGCAGGCGGCCCTCCACCCGGGCCTCGTCCAGGCTGGCCTTGAACACCGGGATCTCGGTGTAGCCCAGGCCATGCTTGAACTCCAGGGCCGCGCTGATGTGCTGGTAGGCGCCCGCGTCCGCCGTGTCCGGGGCCTTGCCCGTGAGCGCCGTTGTAAGCTCCCGGCCGTTGAAGTCGGCGATCTCGATGCGGCCCTTGGTGTCCGGCACGGCGCTCAGGTTCGAGGCCAGGAACTGCCCCGTGCCCTGGGCCCCGTATGCGCCAAAGGTCAGCCCCGCGCCCTGGGCGGTCTGCTTGCCCATGTCCAGCTTCAGCTCCGCCAGGCCGAGGGAGAATTCGCCCTTGCCGCCGGGCACGCCCCTGCCCGTGGCCGAGACCTTGGCCGCGAACTTCGTCAGCAGATGCCGCTGGTCCGGCAGATTCAGGGTGGCTGTGCCGGAGATCTGCATCGCGGCCTTGAGTTCCGGGGCCGTGGAGTCCAAGGTGCAACGGCCCTCGAAGTCAAAGGGCCTGCCGGGCCGGATGGCCTGCACGTCCACGTTCAGGTCGCTGACCACGTAGCGCTTCTTGGCCTGGAGGTCCTCCCAGAAGATTTGCGCGTCCTTGAGGACCAGGCCGTCCAGGGTCAGGTCCGTGAGCGTCGCCGGGCCGGAGCCGGCCTTTTTTTGCGCCCCGGCCTCTTGCTGCGGGTCTTCGGGAACAATGAAATCGGCCCAGCTGGCGCGGCCCTGCTCGTCGCGGAGCATCTGCAGCTCCAGGCCCTCCAGCGACACCTTGCCGACCTCGACGCGTCCGGCCAGGAGCGGCAGAATCTTGATGCTGACGTTGGCGGCCTTGATGCGCGTGAAGGGCTTGTCGCCGAAGCCCGGGGGGTTGCTCAGGCTCACGCCTGCGGTCTGCACGCCCAGGCGCGGGAAGAACGACAGCTTCACGTCGCCCGCAAAGACCAGCTCGCGGCCGGTGCGCTCCTTCACCAGCCGGGTGATGTCGCCCTTGTACTTGTTGGGGTCGACCATGACTGCCAGCAGCACGGCGGCGAGGACAAAGAGGCAGACAACGATGCCGCCGATGATGACCAGATAGCGCATGGGGCCCTCCAGCAGGCTGAGATGGCAGGGCGCTAGCCGCCCAGAAGATCGCGGATGGACAGGAGCTCGCTGCGGACTTCGCGCAGAGCATTGCGCAGGGTGTTGCGCAGGGCTTCGGCCTGGGTGGCGGCCTGGGTGGCGGCCTCGATATCTGGCGCAAGCCCCGGCCTGCCGGTCTCTGCGGCTGCGGGGCTTGCTGGCCCTGGGTCGGCGACCGGCGAGGGCGCGACGCTGCCGTGCACGGCACGCCCGTGGGCCTGGCTCAGGCGCTTTTTCGCGCCCTCGATGGTCAGGCCCTCGTCGTAGAGCAGGCGCTTGATCTCGCGCACGGTGGCGACGTTCTGCTCGCTGTAGGCGCGCTGCCCGGCCGGGGTGCGGATGGGCACGAGCGCGTCCCGGAACTCGCTCTCCCAAAAGCGCAGGACAAAGGGCTTCACATCGAGCAGCTTGGCGGCCTGCCCGATTTTGTACGTTTTGCCTCGAATGCCTGTCTCCATTCTTAAAGCTATAGCAGAGGTTTTCTGCGGGGGGAAGGGGGCGCGAGTCCGCCTGCAAATCCGGCTCGGGCCGCAAGGCGGCTGGCGCGTCGGTTATGCGCCGGTGTCCTCTTCGCGCGGGCGCACATCCTCGAAGCGTTTGCGCACCTCGGCCAGGTCCTTGCGGTAGGCCTCGGCATCGCCGTAGGGCACGAAATGCTTGTAGCGGCTGTGCGTGGGCTTGATCGGCTGGGCGTGGCGGATGGGGCACCAGTACTGCTCGGTGCGCGCCGCGACCTCGCGCAGATAGCCCAGGACGCCGTTGAAATACGCGCAGTAGGTGCAGTTCACTTTCTCGATGATGTTGAGATAGGGCAGGGAATGGCGGTCGAGCACGATGTACTCCCGGCGCTTCACAAAGGGGATGCCGTACACCGGGAAGCAGATGAGCTGGTACAGGCAGATGGCCGCGTCCAGGACCAGCGTGGGGATCAGCGCCGACCAGACGACCGGGACGGTCAGGACGATCATGAACCCGGAGTCGTAGACGTAGTTGAACCACTTGCGGACCAGCAGCTTGTGCTGTTTCCTGACCTCGGCGTTGAAGCGGACCTTGCGGTCCTGGATGGTGTAGCGCAGCCTGGGCTCGATGGTGCGCAGCTCCGCCTTCAGTTCATTTTCCAGGGCCTCTATCTTGCTCAGTATCTCATCGACTCTGCTCATGCTGCGCCCTGTGCGTTGGTGGCCGTGGGACGGCGGGTTGCCGTCGTCTGAAGGGTAACAGGGGGCGGGGGCGGGGGGAAGGGGGCAATTATATCCACCAATGTCCAGACCAAAACCGTATCTCTAAATTTTGTCTTGACACAAGCGGCGAGGCAGACTATATGTAATATTAAGTTAACAAATTTAACGGTGGAGGGAGATATGTCTGACCATATGCCCGACGAGGGAACCCCATTAGCCTCTTGTGACGTCTGTGGAACTCCCCTCTACGAGGAAGACGAGATTCATCGGATCAAAGACTTTTCGGGGAAAGGCCAACACGGGGTCTTCTGCACTCATCACTACGAGAAAATGACCCTGCCCGCAGAAGACTAGCAACACATCCTTAACTCAATCATAAAGAGGGGAGCCCGCCTGGACTCCCCTTCTCTCTTCCCTCTTCGGAATTCTTTCGCTGAATGCGCTCAATCCTGACCGCTACAAAAACACCTTGTAGCTCACCTTCAGCGCCGCGCCCAGGCGCTTGGCCATCTCCTTGCCAATGGGCCGCTTGCCGTGCTCCATCTCCGAAACGTGGCGCTGCGG
>CAZXZF010000297.1:0-3795 GCA_964645095.1 uncultured Desulfocurvus sp.
GCAGGCTGTGCAGCTGCTCGGTTGCGGGGAACATGGTGAACCCGCCGGGGGTCATACGCTGGGGGTGCGTGGTGCGGCCGCAGATGAGGCGGCTGAATTCGTTGGCCACGCGCCGGGCGGCGATGAACTTGAGCACCGCGTCCTTGTGGGTGGCGGCCAGCGGCAGGATGGAGTCCACGCCCATCAGGTCCGGCAGCACCAGGTAGGCGATGTGCAGCAGGTGGCTCTGCAGGTTCTCGGCGTGCAGGGCCAGGCGGCGCAGGATGTGCGTCTGTTCGCTGACGTTGATGTTCAGCGCGTCCTCGGTGGCCTGCAGGCTCGCCAGCTGGTGCCCGATGGCGCAGATGCCGCAGATGCGCGAGACGATGTGGTGCACGTCCTTGTAGTCGCGGCCGATGAGCATGGCCTCGAAGAAGCGCGGGGCCTCGGGCACCTCCCAGCGGCAGGTGGACACGCGGCCGTCAGCCTCCACATCGACCACGATGTTGCCGTGGCCCTCCACCCGGGTCAGGTAGTGCACGTGGACCTTTTTGGGTCCGTTCACCTTTCCGGGCGGCACGGACACGGGCGTGGCGGGCGACCCCTTCGCCCCCTTCGGGGTGTTTTGGGTCTTGGCGGCTTTCTTGGCGGGTGCGGTCTTGGCGGGTGCGGTCTTGGCCATTGTCCTATCCTCTCGGCGGCCCGGATATGGGCCGGTCGGCTGCTTTCAGGCTACAGGGCAGGCTACAGGGCGGCGCCGGTATCGCCCAGGAAGAAGCGCAGCAGGTCCTGGGTGGCCTTGCGGTCCGAACCTGCGCGGTCCATGACGATGCGGGCGGCGTCGAGGTTCGCTCCGGGCACCAGGCCCCGGCAACCCCAGCAGTGGGCGCCCTCGCTCACGCAGGCGGCCTTGCAGCCCGCGCGGGTGATGATCCCCAGGCACATGCGGCCCATCTCGTAGCGGCAGACGTTGCCTGCCTGCTTGCATTCCACGCAGACCGGGAAGTCCGGAATCCAGGGCGCACGGCCCTGGAGCAGCTCCTTGGTGATGCGCGCAAACTCCACCGGATCGATGGGGCAGCCGGGCACCTCGGCGTCGACCTTGACCACGCTCTTGAGCGGCCGGGCGGCGTAGGTGGAGAACCAGCGGGCGTTGGCTCCGTAGACCTCTTCGCGGTAGACGTTCTCGGCCATGAAGTTCTTCAGGCAGTTGATGCCGCCGATGCAGGCGCAGGCCCCGAGCGCCACGAGGACCTTGGCGTTCTTGCGGATCTCCTTCAGCCGGATTTCGTCCTCGGGCCGGGTGATGGAGCCCTCCACAAAGGCCACATCGTAGTCATCGGAGTGGCCGGTGGCCACTTCGCGGAAGCTGACCACCTCGACATGGCCCAGGATGTCGAGCAGGCGCTCCTCGAGGTTGGCGATCTGGAGCTGGTCGCCCTCGCAGCCAGCGAAGTCGAAGAAGGCGATTTTCGGTTTTGCCATGATGTCCCCTCCCCGCCAGAACGCCTAGATGGCTTCCTGGTAGGCCTCGATGTCCGTGTAGCAGAACACGGGGCCGTCGATGCAGGTGTTCAGCTCGTTGATCTGGCAGTGTCCGCACTTGCCCAGGCCGCACTTCATCTTGCGCTCCAGGGAGACGAAGATCTGCTCCGAGGCGATGCCCTTCTTGCGGCACTCGGAGATGACGAAGCGGTACATGATCGGGGGGCCGACCATGGCCACGAAGGTGTTCCCCGGATCAAGCTCGGCCTTGGGCAGAAGCGTGGTGATGACGCCGACGTTGCCCTTCCAGGTGCTGTCCGGCATGTCCACGGTCTCCATGACCTCCACGTCGCCGCTCTTGGCCAGGTCCGCGATCTCGTCCACGAAGATGCGCTCCTTGGGGTCGCGGGTGCCGACCATGAGGATCAGGCGTCCGAACTCGTCGCGGTGGCGCAGCTGGTAGAACAAAAGCGAACGCAGGGGGATGTAGCCCAGGCCGCCGGCCACCATGAGCACGTCCTTGCCCACGAACTTCATCACCGGAAAGGACGAGCCGTAGGGTCCGCGGATGCCGACCTTGGCGCCGGGCTCCAGGGCGTGCAGGGCGCTGGTCACGGCCCCGATGCGCCGGACCGCGATTTCAAAGGTGATGTTGGTGCGCCTAGGCGGCGAGCTGATGGAGAACGGGGCCTCGCCGATGCCGTAGATGGACAGGTTCACGAACTGGCCGGGCTTGTGCGCCAGCGGCTTGCCGTTGTCCTGCTCAAAGGTGAAGCGGGTGACGAAGTCCGACAGCGGGGTCTTCTCCACCAGCGTGACCGGACGCGGCACGTAGGGCGAGAAGAGTTTAGTATTCATGCGCGGTCTCCTCCCACAATTCGTTGAACACCTTGAGCGGGTTGGCGATGCCCGCAGTACAGGCGCGCACGCAGCGTCCGCAGCCCACGCAGCCAAGCTCGCCGATCTTGTCGTAGATGTATTTGCCCTTGCGGAAGTACCGGTGGCGGTAGCGGTCCTGGGCCTTGGGACGGAAGTTGTGGTTGCCCGCCACCTTGGCGAAGGATTCGAGCATGCAGCCGTCCCACTCGCGGGAGCGCACGCCCGTCTCCAGCTTGTCGTCGGACTCCTCGCGGATGTCGAAGCAGTAGCAGGTGGGACAGACCAGGTTGCAGGAGCCGCAGGCCAGGCACATCTGCGAGTAGCGCCGCCACAGGGGCGAATCCCAGCATTTGGCCAAGAGGCGCGGGGTCTCTTCCCAGTTGTAGCGCAGGGCGTTCTTGCGGGCCTTGGCCAGCGTGCGCGCCTTGGCCCGGCGTGCGCCTTCCTTGTCGCCTGCGGTGGAGGCCAAGAGCGGGCCGTTCATGCCCAGCAGCTCCTCGCCCCGGACCGAGCCGACCTCGACGGTGAAGGAGGCCGGACCGATCTTGGTCCAGTAGAGGTCGAAGCCATGGGCCACGCTGGCCGCGCCCACGCTGGCCCAGAAGGCCGAGGACGACACGGTGAGCGGCTCAAAGACCATGACCACCGTGGCCTCGCGGCGGCGAATATAATTCTGGTCCGGGCTGCCGCCCTCCATGAGCTGATCCAGCTGATTGAGCGCCTTCACGTCATAGGGGTGCACGCCGAAAAGAATCTGCTTCGGGGCCTCGAACACCGGCTGGGCCTCGCAGGTGCGGCGGTCATAGGTGATGAGCGCCTCGTGCGGCGGCATGACGAAGCGCTTGGGCGAGTTGTAGGCAACATCGTAATCCCAGGCTATCTCCAGGTCCTTTTTCCAGGGCACAAGGTCGTAAAACCCTTCGCGCAGCTTGGCCGGGACGTGGAGCGCATACTGCCTGCTCCACTTCTCGAACAGCCCAGGAAGCTGCTCCTTATAGACGGTGTACGTCGTCATGATTCCCCTCCGGGATCGGATGCGGTAACACTACGTTAAAAACCCTTAGGCGAATATCCTAGGAAAATGCAACCCATGTTCAAAAATGCACATGGATTTCTTGGATAAAAAAAGGGGCGCCCGCATGGAGCGCCCCGATTCAGCCTGCAAGCCGAACAATATTCAGCGAAGGATCGCCAGCCAGGCCCGCAGGGCGGCAAGCTGCCCGGCCACGGACTCAGGCCCGGTGCCGCCGACCAGATTCCTGCGCCCCACGGCGGCCTCGAACTCAAGCACGGCGTAGACGTCCTGCTCCACCAAAGGCGAGAAGGAGCGCAGCTCGTCCAGGGTCAACGCCTCCAGGGCCACGCCCTTGTTCTCGGCCAGGGCGACCGCCGCCCCGGTGGCGTGGTGCGCCTCGCGGAAGGGCAGGCCCTTGGCCGCCAGATAGTCGGCCA
>CAZXZF010000298.1:0-3790 GCA_964645095.1 uncultured Desulfocurvus sp.
CACGGACATCGGCATCCAGGCGCGCGAGATCCTGCGCATGCGCGAGTCCCTGAACGGCATTCTGGCCTCGCACACGGGCCAGAGCATGGAGCGCATCGAAAAGGACACCGAGCGCGACTATTTCATGACCGCCAAGGAAGCCCTGGCTTACGGCATCATCGACAAGATCATGACCAAACGCGAAGCTGCGCTCAAGAAGGCATAGGTAAACCCATGAAGAGAAAGAGCGGCTCCCCGACGGACCTTTCCTGTTCGTTCTGCGGCAAGAGCCAGGTTGACGTGCAGCGGCT
The DNA here is from genome assembly GCA_964645095.1 of uncultured Desulfocurvus sp. Lineage (GTDB taxonomy): Bacteria > Desulfobacterota > Desulfovibrionia > Desulfovibrionales > Desulfovibrionaceae > Humidesulfovibrio. Next base: position 291 of record CAZXZF010000298.1, read on the forward strand.
CATCGCCGGTCCGGACGTCTATATCTGCGACGAATGCGTCGGCCTGTGCAACGACATCATCGCCCAGGAGCACGTGAGCGAAGGCGTGGGCGACGTGCGCCTGCTTCCGCCGCAGGAAATAAAAGCCCTGCTCGACCAGTACGTCATCGGCCAGACCATGGCCAAGAAGATCCTCTCGGTTGCGGTGCACAACCACTACAAGCGCGTGGCCTACGCCCAGACCGTCAAGGACGACGTGGAGATCGACAAGAGCAACGTGCTCCTGATCGGACCCACGGGCTCCGGCAAGACGCTGCTGGCCCAGACCCTGGCCCGCCTCCTCAAGGTGCCCTTTGCCATCGCCGACGCCACCACCCTGACCGAGGCCGGGTACGTGGGCGAGGACGTGGAGAACATCCTCGTGGCGCTTCTGCAGAATGCGGACTACGACATCGAGGCCGCCAGCCGGGGCATCATCTACATCGACGAGATCGACAAGATCGCGCGCAAGGGCGACAGCCCCTCCATCACCCGCGACGTGTCCGGCGAGGGCGTGCAGCAGGCCCTGCTCAAGATCATCGAGGGCACCGAGGCCAACATCCCGCCCAAGGGGGGGCGCAAGCACCCGCAGCAGGAGTTCATCCGCATGAACACCTCGAACATCCTGTTCATCCTGGGCGGGGCGTTCATCGGTCTGGACAAGATCATCCAGCAGCGCATGCAGGGCTCGAACATGGGCTTTGGCGGCAAGGTGGAGTCCAAGAAGAGCCTGGGCCTGGGCGAGCTGCTCAGCCAGAGCCAGCCCAACGACCTCATCAAGTTCGGCCTCATCCCCGAGTTCGTGGGCCGCATCCCCATTGTCACCGCCCTGGAAGAGCTGACCCGCGAGGACCTGGTGCGCATCCTGACCGAGCCCAAGAACGCGCTGGTCAAGCAGTACCAGAAGCTTTTCGAGCTGGACAAGGTTGGCCTGCGCTTCACCGAGAACGCGCTCAAGGCCATCGCCGAGGCGGCCATCGCCCGCAAGACCGGCGCGCGCGGCCTGCGCAACGTGCTTGAATCGACCATGCTCGACATCATGTACAAGCTGCCCTCGCTGACGGGCGTCAAGGAATGCGTCATCAACACGGCGGTCATCGAGAAGGCCATGGAGCCCCTGCTCATCTATCACCAGGAGGTCAAGAGCGCCTGAGTTCCGTTAAGTCGCGCCCCTGCCCGGCGTTGACTTGCAGCAGTTGGCGATTATCTTGACCTGTACGGGCAGCAACCCTCCGGACTGAACCGGGGCGGAGCAGTCATGAAGGAGCAGAGCATGTCTCAGTACGACGATCTTGAACGGGAACTTCTGCCGGACGAGTCCCTTCTGCCGCTCATGTCCCTGCGCGAAGTGGTCATGTTCCCCAAATCCATCGTGCCCCTGTTCGTGGGCCGCGATGCCTCCATCAAGGCCATTGAGAGCGCCATCGCCGTCAACGACAAGCACATCTTCCTGGTGACCCAGAAGCTGCCGGAGAAGGAGCGCCCGGAACCGGGCGACCTGTTCGCCGTCGGCACCGTGAGCCGCATCCTGCAGATGCTGCGCCTGCCGGACGGCACCATCAAGGTGCTCTTCGAGGGCCTGTACCGGGCCAACTGGAGCCTGGCGGAGCCGACCGAGGGCAACGGACGCGAGTTTCCGCAGGCCCGCGTGGACCGGCTGGACGACATCCCCGGCAGCGTGCAGGAGGGCGAGGCCCTGGTGCGTTCCGTCACCGAGGCTCTGGAGACCTACGCCCGGGGCAACAAGAAGATCGCCCCGGAGTCCATCCTGGCCATGGCCGCCCTGCGCGAGCCCGGCGCCCTGGCCGACGCCATCATGCCCTACCTCAAGGTCGATTTCGAGCGCAAGCAGCGGGCGTTGGAGATCAGCAACACCACCCTGCGCCTGGAGTATGTCTTTGAACTGCTCCTGGGCGAGATCGAGATCGCCTCCATTGAGAAGCGCGTCAAGGGCCGCGTCAAGGGCCAGATGGAGAAGAACCAGCGCGAGTACTATCTGAACGAGCAGGTCAAGGCCATCCACAAGGAGATGGGCCGCGAGGACGACCCGGCGGCCGAGGCCGTGGAGCTCGAGAAGCGCCTGGGCGATAAGGTCATGCCCGACGAGCCGCGCGAGCGCGTGGTCAAGGAGATCCGCAAGCTCAAGCAGATGCAGCCGACCTCGGCCGAATACACCGTGGTGCGCAACTACGTGGACTGGATCCTCGACCTGCCCTGGGGCGTCATCAAGGACACGGAGCTGAACATCGCCAAGGCGCGGACCATCCTCGACGAGGACCACTACGGCCTGGAGAAGCCCAAGGAGCGCATCCTCGAGTACATCGCGGTCATGAGCCTGGTGAAGTCCATGAAGGGGCCGATTCTGTGCTTTGTGGGGCCTCCGGGCGTGGGCAAGACCTCCATCGCCAAGTCCATCGCCCGGGCCATGGACCGCGAGTTCGTGCGCCTGTCCCTGGGCGGCGTGCGCGACGAGGCCGAGATCCGCGGCCACCGGCGCACCTACGTGGGCGCGCTGCCGGGCAAGATCATCCATTCGCTGCGGCGCTGCAAGTTCAACAACCCCGTGATCTGCCTGGACGAAGTGGACAAGATGAGCATGGACTTCCGGGGCGACCCGTCCTCGGCCCTGCTCGAGGTCCTGGACCCGGAGCAGAACTACGCCTTCAACGACCACTACCTGGACCTGGACTACGACCTGTCCAAGGTCTTTTTCATCACCACGGCCAATACGCTGGACTCGATCCCGCTGCCCCTGCGCGACCGCATGGAGATCATCCGCCTGCCGGGCTACCTGGAGACGGAGAAGCTCAAGATCGCCAAGCAGTTCCTGCTGGGCAAGCAGCGCGAGCTGCACGGCCTGACCGAGGACAACATGAGCATCTCGGACAACGCCATGCTTGAGGTCATCCGCCGCTACACCCGCGAGGCGGGCGTGCGCAACCTGGAGCGCGAGATCGCCGCCATCTGCCGCAAGTCGGCCATGAAGATCGTGGAGGCCAGGGACACCGGCGAGGAAGAGAAGTCCGTGGCCGTGAGCAAGCAGACCGTGCCGACCTTCCTGGGCATCCCCAAGCACCGCCACGAGGAGCGCGAGGACAAGGCCCAGGTGGGCGTGTGCACGGGCCTGGCCTGGACCCAGATGGGCGGCGAGATATTGCTGGTCGAGGTGGTGATCATGAACGGCTCGGGCAAGGTGGAGATCACCGGCAAGCTCGGCGACGTCATGCAGGAGTCCGCGCGTGCGGCGCTGTCCTACCTGCGTTCGCGCTCGGACCTCTTTGGCCTCAAGCGCGACTTCCACAAGGAGATCGACATCCACGTGCATGTGCCCGAGGGCGGAACGCCCAAGGACGGCCCCTCGGCTGGGGTGGCGCTGGCCACGGCCATCGTCTCCGCGCTCTTGAACATCCCCGTGCGCAACGATGTGGCCATGACCGGCGAGATCACCCTGCGCGGGCGCGTGCTGCCCATCGGCGGCCTGC
>CAZXZF010000299.1:0-3769 GCA_964645095.1 uncultured Desulfocurvus sp.
CCGGCAACGCCGGGCCTGTGGCCCCTTGCGCCCCGCGAGCGCCTCGCGTAGCATGCCACCATCAAAGCCCCCCCCCGGTCCGAACCCTCAATCCCCGGAGACTGGCATGCTCAAGTTCCTGAACATGCTCCTAGGCAGCCAGAAAAAGCCCGCCAGCCGCACCGAAGACGACGCTGTCAAGCGCAAGTACGAGTACTTCAAGAGCCTGCTCATCAAGAACAACCGCTCCCTTGAGCTGTTGACCGAGCTGGAGCACCTGCTTTACGAGAACAAGCCCTTTACGCTGGAGCAGGTGCTGACCCTGTCCGAGGACCTGATCAGCCTGGTCTACGACCTGGCCGAGGACCTGAACGCCTTGTCCCACGGCAAGTATCCCGGCCTGTTCGACGCCACCGAACGCATCGGCATCACGGTGCTGAAAGACCTGGTGCGCCGCAAGAAGCTCAAGAAGAGCGAACTGGTGCTGCCGCTACGCTCGCTGTCCGCCGCCATGGCCGACGAGGTGGGCGGCAAGGCCGCCAACCTGGGCGAGGTGCAGAACCGCGCCGGGCTGCCCACGCCCCAGGGCTTCGCCGTCTCCGCCTACGCCTGCCAGCACTTCCTGCGCACCACGGGCCTGTCCGAGCGCATCGGGCGGTGCATGCGCGGCATCGAGGTCAAGGACACCGAGCGCCTGGTGACCCTGAGCGAAGAGATCCAGGCCATGATCCTGGCCGCCGAGGTGCCCGAGGAGACCCGGCGCGGCATGGCCCGTGAGATGGACCAGCTCACCGCCCTGTTCGGCCCCGGGGTGCGCGTGTCCGTGCGCTCCAGCGCCACCTGCGAGGACTCCGAGGCCACCTTTGCCGGGCAGCACGCCACGGTGCTGAACGTCAGCGCCGGGAACGTGCCCCAGGCCTGGAAGGAGGTCGTGGCCAGCACCTTCAGCCCGCGCGCCGTGTACTACCGCCGCAGCAAGGGCTACTCCGACCACGACGTCATCATGGCCGTGCTCTGCGTGACCATGGTCGACGCACGCTCAAGCGGCGTCATCTACACCCACGACCCGAGCGCGCCGGACTCCAACGACATCCTGGTCAGCGCGGCCTGGGGCCTGGGCGTCAGCGTGGTCGACGGCTCGGGCCAGACGGATTTCGCGCGGCTGTGCCGCAAGGACATGAGCTTCGTGACGCGCGAGGTGGCCCTGAAGGAGCACCGCCTGGTGCTGCAAAGCGCTGGCAACGGGACCGCCGGAAGCCTCGACGGCATCGTCATGGAGGACGTGCCGCGCGCGCAGCAGGCCGAGCCCTGCCTGGACCACGCCCGGCTGCTCCAGCTGGCGGCCTACGGGCTCAAGCTGGAGGAGCACTACGGCCAGCCCCTGGACATCGAATGGGCCCAGGACCAGCAGGAGCGCCTGTTCATCCTCCAGGCCCGGCCGCTGGGCGTGGAGCGGGGCCAGGGGGCCGAGGGCTGCGCCCTGGAGCCCGGCGAGAGCGAACCCCTGCACGGCCGCGAGGTCGTCCTGCGCGGCGGGGCCATGGCCGCGGCAGGCAGCGCCGCGGGCCAAGCCTACATCCTGACCAGCGACCACAACCTCTCCGCCGTGCCCGAGGGCGCCATCCTCGTGGCCCGTCAGACCTCGCCCACCTATGTGCCGGTCATGGACCGCATCCGGGCCATCGTCACGGACGTCGGCAGCGTCACCGGGCACATGGCAAGCGTGGCGCGGGAGTTCGGCCTGCCCACCCTCGTGGGCGCGGAGAACGCCACCCTGAAGATCGAGCCGGGCGCGGAAATCACCGTGGACGCGACCAACCGCATCGTCTACCGGGGCATCGTGCCGGAGCTCATCCGCGACCGCCCTTGCGTGAACCTCATGAAGGGCAGCCCGGTGTACAAGGCCGCGCAGGAGGCCTTGAAGCACATGGCGCCGCTGACCCTGATCGATCCCAAGGCCGAGAACTTCACGCCCGAGGGCTGCGGCAGCCTGCACGACGTCATCCGCTTCGCCCACGAGATGAGCATGCGCGAGATGTTCAAGATCAGCGACGAGATGGAGGACGCCGAGGGCGCGGTGCGCCTGCGCTGCGGCCTGCCGCTGAACATCCTGGTGGTGGACCTGGGCGGCGGGCTCACGCCCACGGCGCCGAAGCGGGTGGTGGAGCTGGAGCACATCAAGAGCGCGCCCTTCCAGGCCCTGCTCCACGGCATGACCCACCCGGACATCCGCTGGCTGGGCGGCGTGGGTGTGAGCCTGGGCGGATTCGCCGCCATCGTGGCCGAGTCCATCCTGTCCGACCCCAACGCCGACGGCAGCATGGGCGGCCCGAACTATGCCGTGACCAGCGACCACTACCTGAACTTCAACACGCGCCTGGGCTACCATTTCGCCGTGGTCGACAGCTATTGCGGGCCTGAGATCAACGACAACTACATCGTCTTCTCCTTCAAGGGCGGCGCGGCGGACATCGCCAGACGTTCGAGGCGGGCCAGCCTCATCGCCCAGATACTCAAGCGCCTGGGCTTCAAGATGGAGGTCAAGGGCGACATGGTGCGCGGGGAGATCAAGAAGTACTCCCAGAGCGACCTGAAGCAGAAGCTGGACATGGTCGGCAGGCTGCTGGGCGCCGTGCGCCTGCTCGACATGCTGCTCTCCGACGACGGCCAGATCGGCTGGTACGTGGACGAGTTCTTCAAGGGCAACTACAGCTTCGAGCGCGTCGGGGACACAGGGCCAGAGCCGGAGGACAAGCCTTGAGGGACCGGTCCCCTGCGCGCGGCCCAGCGCAGGCTTTTGCCCGTCCGCGCGCACAATTTGCACACCCGGGGCCGGGCCGATCCGCCGCCTTCCCCGCCAGGCCGCACCAGGCCTCACTCGCAAGGCTGGCCCCCAGGCTGGCCCGAAGATTGCTGTAGCCAAGCAGGCCCGGCGCCCGTCTTGACGGCAGGCGCGGAAGGCGTATCTTCCGTTCTGGATAGCAACCATTCGCGGGCCAAGCACCCGCAAGGAGGACCATCATGAAACGGCTCATCGCATCACTCATCATCGCCACCTTCCTCCTGGGCTCTGTTGCCGGCTGCGCCGACAAGGCCCAGACCGGGGCAGGCGTGGGCACCCTGGCCGGCGCCACCATCGGCGCGCTGACGGCCAAGAACAAGGGCCTCGGCGCAGTCATCGGCGCAGGCATCGGCGGGCTCATCGGCTACGCCATCGGCAACGAGATGGACAAGACCGACCGCGCCCATATCGGCAAGGCCCTGGAAGAGCAGCCCTCGGGCAAGCCCCTGGCCTGGAAGAACCCGGACACCGGCGCCAGCTACGAGGCCACGCCCGGCACCCCGTACATGCAGAACGACAAGGTCTACCGCGACGTCACCATCAAGGCCTATGCGGACGGCCAGGAGAAGGACGTCAAGGCCAAGGCCTACCGCTCCCCGGACGGCACCTGGACCCTGGTCCAGTAGCCGCAGCAAGGCTTGACCCAAGGCCCGGAGCACCCTGCTCCGGGCCTTTTTTGCGGACGGTCCGCGCAAAGCCCCCTTGTGGGCGCGGCCACACGCGGTCACAACGCGCAGCCGCCACGCCAGCCCCGGCTCCGCTGCCGCAGGCAAAAGAAAAGGCCGGGCGTGAACCCGGCCTTCTGCGTGACTTTCTGGATGCTGGCCGTGGGGCCTAGAACCGGCCCTCGCCAGCCTTCTGCTCGGTGCCGACAGGCTTGGACGAGTCCACCGGGCCGGGCTGGACCGGCTGGCGGACCTCAGGCGCGACGGTGGGCGCGGCCGGGGC
>CAZXZF010000300.1:0-3757 GCA_964645095.1 uncultured Desulfocurvus sp.
AGCCGAAAGGGCTGTTTCAGGTTCCTCCTGAAACAGCCCTTTCGGCGCAATGGGGGGGTCTGGGGGGCCTCAGGCCCACCAGCCTGCGGAGCATCTTCTCTTCTCTTACCCGCCGTCCTCGTTTTGTTTCTGGGCGTCGTCGGGTGCGGGTTCGCTGCAGCAGGCTTCGGGCATGGTGATGGAGATGGCGGTGCGCGCGCTGGCGTTGGGCAGGTAGGGCACGTCCTGGCTGTCCAGGGCTTCGGCCGGTTCGCTGGTTGGGCTGGCGCGGTGCATTTCGATGGTGCCGTTGACGATGGCGCCCTCGTCCATGCCCAGGGTCGGGGTGACGAGCAGTCCGTCGATGACGGCGTTTTCGTGCAGGTGCACGTGCCGTGTGGCGCGCACGGTGCCGATGATAGTGCCGTTGACGTTGAGGCTGGACACGTCGATCTCGCCCTTGATCACGGCTTCGCGGCCCAGGATCAGGGTGCCTGTGGAGGCGATGGTGCCCTGGAAGATGCCGTCGATGCGCACCGAGCCTTCAAAATTCAGATGCCCGGTGAACCGCGTTCCGGCTCCCAGGAATGCGTTGAGCTCCCCGGAGGAATTATCCGCGGAGGAATCGGAAAATAATTTTGAAAACCACTTCATCTCAGGCCTCGCTGGACGCGTTTTGGTACAGCGTCAGCGGAACTTTAAACGCAGATTTTGCAAAAATCCAGCGTTATTTGGGGTCTGCGGCTGGCCGGGGCGGGGGCGCTATTTCCGGGTCATGTCGCTCCAGGCCCAGACCACCCGGCCTGCGATGGCGTGGGACAGTTCGCCGCCGTAATCGCGGTTCAGGCGGTACACCGAGGGCGGGAACTCGCGCGAGTTGTCGGAGTAGAACACCAGTTCCATGTCGCCGTCCACGTGTCTGGTGCTGACGCGCTTCACCGCACAGCCGCCTTCGGGTCCGGGTTCGCACACGAGCATGATCTTGCCGGCCGGGTCGGGCGAGCGTTCGGCGCGGTCCACGAGCACGATGTCGCCCGGGTGCAGGGTCGGCGTCATGGATAGCTGGTTCTTGCCGATCTCCACGGCCACGAGGTCGGTGCGGAAGCGCACGGATTCGTGGTGCCGCCAGACGAGCACCCAGCCGCGGATCTGGTCCTCGGGCACGCGGCCCGGTCCGGCGGCCACGGGTTCGCTGGCCAGGGGCACGGCGAAGTAGTCCTCGGCTGCGGGCGGGGTGGCCTCGCGGCTGGCGCCGGTGGTTCGCGGGCTGACAAAACAGACTTCGCGCGCGCCCTCGGCCTCCAGGGCGTTCGGCAGCACGATGCGCGCCGAGAGGCCATCCAGGATGCGCCCCAGGGAGTCGACGGACAGGCCGCGCTCGCCGTCCATGAAGCGGTTCAGCTGCGAGGGGTCGATGTCCAGGGCGTCGGCCATGCGTTTGCGGTTGGCGTAGGCGCGGTTCTCACCCACCTGTCCCCAGAGCATCTCTCTCAGATTGCTGGTGAAGTCCATCGCGTCCCCCTCTGTTTTATCGCGCCTGGGGAGGCGCGCCGTTGGTCGTATGGCACAATTGTACCAGACTTTTTGCCCATGTCCACATTTTTCTGCTCGTAACGTATTGACAAAGAATTATTCATTTGACAAAATATTCGCATGGGCAACGGCAATATTCTCCCCTGGCAAAAGTCCCTCGACTCCCTTGTTCGGCAAGATGCCAAGCTCTGGCGGTTGTGGTCGTGGTGCTTGTTGCGGTCCTCCTGGAGGGCGCGCACCGGGCTCTCCAGGAAGGAGGTGCGCAGTCGCCCGGCTCTGGGCAAGCAGCCCGGCTGCATGGCGGTGCACGGCGCTCCCAGGGGGCACGCAGAACAGTCTTGCCAATTGGCAATGTTGCCTGCGGCCTGGCGCGGACGTGGACGCCCCTCCGGGCCTGTCACCCGACAACAGGATGGGCAACCGAATGGGCACGCCGAGGGCCAGATCCCCGGCCCGGAACGGGCAGGCTGCGGGCACGCCCTCTCTGGTAAGGAGGAAGGAAGGGAAACAGGGAAGGTACGAGGCAAGGCGCGGGCGCGGAGGACTCGCTGCTGCGCACCGGGGGCTGTGAGCGCTTCCTGGCGGACTTCGCCTTCCGTTGCGGCCACTGCAGGCAGAGCCCCTTGCCTGAGCCTGCCCTGGCCCCGCGTGACGAGCTGCCCGGCCTGGGTTTCGCACCCAGGGATTGAACCACAAGCAACACCACGGAGACGTGCATGGACATCTGCATCAAGGGCGCGCGCGCCATCTGCGAAGCTGTGGGCGAGAACCCCAAGCAAATCAATTTCCTGGTGGACGAGCTGGGTTTGCCAGCCTGGAGGCGGGGCGGCACCGGGTCCTGGCGCGCGCTGCCCGAAGACCTCAAGCGCTGGATCCTTGAGCAGCGCAACAACCACCTGCCCCCTGCCGAGGGCGCACGAGCCCCTGCCTTGACGGACTGTAAAGGAACCTGACACCTGGGCCGGGCAATGGCCCGGACAGGGCGCTGTCCCACAAAAAATGCTTCATACATTTCGGCCTGTTGCCCCTGCGCTTCGGCTGGCACGGGTCTTGCCTTTACGCTTGCGCAACCGGGAGGCAAGGGCATGGCAAGGGACGCACGACCGCGACTGGCGATTCTGGACCGAAACCCCCATGTGCGGGAGTTTCTGTGCCGGGAGTTCGAGACCCAGGGCTTCACCGCCCTGGCCCTGCGCGATGCGGCGGAACTCGCAGCCAGCCTGGCCTCGCAGTCGCCGCCGGAGGTTGTGGTGCTGGACCCCGAGGCCTTTAACATGACCGGGGACCTGACCGGGCAACTGGCCAGACGGCTGGCCGAGCTGGCCGCGCGGGTGCCCCTGGTGCTGCATGTGTTCCCCGGGGCCGAGATCCCGGCCGGAGGCTATGGCGCAGCGGGCGCGCTGGTGGTGGAGAAGCAGGCGGACACGCGGGAACTGGGCCGGGCTGTCCGGGCCGCGCTCGCCGGCTGGGGCGAAAAGTTGGAGGGGGCATGAAGGTTCTTTTGGTGGACGACGAGCAGGACTTCCGCGAGACGCTGGCCAAGCGGCTCCTCCGGCGCGGCATCGAGGCCGAGACGGCCGGCAGCGCGGTGGAGGCCCTGGCCTGGATGAAGCAGAACCCCCAGCTCGACGCCGTGGTGCTGGACGTGAAGATGCCCGGCATGGACGGCATCGAGGCGCTGAAGCACATCGCGGCCACGCACCCCGGGGTGGCGGTGCTCATGCTCTCCGGCCACGCCCACGTGGAGACGGCCATGAAGGGCCTGGAACTGGGCGCGTTCGACTATCTCATGAAGCCCGTGGACATCGAGGAGCTGGTGTTCAAGCTCCAGGATGCCTGCGAGCACAAGGCACTCAAGGGCAAGTCCGGCGCATAGGCCGGGCGCGCCCCTTTTTGGTGGGGCAATAATCCGGAACGGTTTTATGGCCGGATCCGGAAGAACGAAACCAACTTTTTTACACGGAGGGGAGATTGATGGGCTTCGGTAGAGACGTCTTCGAATTCCTCAAGCAGGCGAGCGCCGCGCACGCCAAATGGGACATTGAGGTGTCCCTGTCCATTGTTCGCAGCCGGAAAAAGCTGCTCATCCTCGGCCTGATGGTGCTGCCCATCCTGCTGATCAACTTCGCCTTCGCAGCCGACATGATCGGCGGCAAGACGGCCTACGCACCGGCCTTCTACACCACCCAGATCTTCGTGGTGTCCATCTTCGTCGGCCTGGCCGCCGGGCTCATCACCGGCTGCA
>CAZXZF010000301.1:0-3752 GCA_964645095.1 uncultured Desulfocurvus sp.
CTGGCGGACATCGAGGGCCTGGTGGTCAGCGTGAACCTGCGCGGCCGCTGCACCGGCTGCCCGGCCAGCCAGGCCACGGTGCAGGGCACGGTGCAGGCCATCCTGCGCGAGAAGGTCGATCCGGAAATCCAGGTGCGGGAGGCATAACAACCATGAGCGCACAGAACGTCGTCTACCTGGACAACAACGCCACCACCCGCGTGGCCCCGGAAGTGCTTGAGGCCATGCTGCCCTTCTTCTCCGAGCGCTACGGCAACCCGTCCTCCATGCACACCTTCGGCGGGGCCGTGGGCCGCGAGATGCGCGAGGCCCGCGAATCCCTGGCCGACCTCCTCGGCTGCGGCGCGGACGAGATCGTGTTCACCTCCTGCGGCACCGAGTCCGACAACACGGCCATCCGCTCGGCGCTCACCGCGAGCCCCGAGAAGCGGCACATCATCACCACCCGGGTGGAGCACCCGGCCGTGCTCTCGCTGTGCAAGTTTCTGGAGCGCAGCCAGGGCTACCGCGTGACGTATCTCGGCGTGGACGCGCAGGGCCGCCTGGACATGCAGGAGCTGACAGACAGCCTGTCCGACGACACGGCCATCGTCAGCATCATGTGGGCCAACAACGAGACCGGCGTCATCTTCCCCATTGAGCAGATCGCCGAGCTGACGCGCAGCCGGGGCATCATGCTGCACACCGACGCCGTGCAGGCCGTGGGCAAAATCCCCATGCAGCTCTCGGCGCTCGGCGTGGACATGCTCTCGCTCTCCGGCCACAAGCTGCACGCGCCCAAGGGCGTGGGCGCGCTCTACGTGCGGCGCAAGCTGCCCTACCGCCCGTACCTCATCGGCGGGCACCAGGAACACGGCAAGCGCGCCGGCACCGAGAACACCACGGGCATCATCGCGCTCGGCGCTGCGGCCCGCGCGGCCCAGGCCCACCTGCCCGCAGAGAACACGACAGTCCGCGCCCTGCGCGACCGCCTGGAGAACGCGCTCTTGGCGGGCGTGCCCGACAGCCGCCTGAACGGCCACGCTCTCGAGCGCCTGCCCAACACCTCGAACATCAGCTTCAAGTACATCGAGGGCGAGGCCATCCTGCTTTTGCTCGACCAGCTGGGCATCGCGGCTTCTTCCGGCTCGGCCTGCACATCCGGCTCGCTCGAACCCTCGCACGTTTTGCGGGCCATGGGCGTGCCCTTCACCTTCGCCCACGGGTCCATCCGCTTCTCGCTCTCGCGCTACACGACCGACGCGGACGTGGACTACGTGATCCAGAACGTGCCGCAGATCATCGAGACCCTGCGCAAGATATCGCCCTACAAGCAAGGCGTGGCCGACCCGCTGTCCCCGTTGGACTCCAAGCCCCCCTGCGGGTGCTAGGGGGGGGAATAGGCCTCTGGCCCCCCATTTACGCCGAAAGGGCTGGTTCAGGAAAACCTGAGCCAGCCCTTTCGGCTTGGGCGGGTTCAAGCCAAGCCGGGTCAGCGGTCCCCGCCGTCTCTGCCCAGCCCATACGGGGAGTCCAGAGGGCCGCGCCTTGCCCGCCGGAGGCCTCTCGACCTATCTCTGTGCTGTAGCCTGGACCGCCAAGCGCGCTCCCAGTTCATAAGCCCGGACGCAGTCCTGCGGAAAGACCTCATTGCGCCGCTTGGCTTTGGCCACCGGGTCCCAGGCGGTGCTCATGTACTTGGAGTAATCCTTGAACTGGTAGGTATCGGTGCAGAGCAACAGTTCGCAACTGCCGAAAACACGGGTCATGACGCCCTGCGTGGCGGTGGTGGAGCGGTCCTGGCCGTAGGCGGCCATGTTCTCCGCCGAGACGTTCATGGAGTAGAAGAAGGCCGTAGGGATGGCGCGCGGGAAGATGCACCGGTAGCCCGGGGTGTAGGTCAGATACGGGAAGAGCAGCCGCTCCATGAACGAGCGCATTTCTCCGGTCTCGACGGAGAAATAGAGGGGCGAGCCCAGGATAAGGACGTCGGAGGCCGCGGCCTTTTTCAAAAGTGGCGTCAGGTCGTCGCGCACGGCGCAGCGTCCGTAGCTCTTGCCGCCGATCTTCTTGCAGGCGAAGCAACTGATGCAGCCGGTGTAGCTGAGATCGTAGAGGTGCACCAGCTCAGTTTCCGCCCCTGCGGAGGCGGCTCCGGCCAGGGCCTTTTCGAGCAGGGTGGCGGTGTTCCACTTCTTCCTGGGGCTACCATTGACGGCCAGGACTTTCATGGGGCCTCCTTGCGCATGGTTGGGGCGGTACCGGGCCAGACGGCAGCCAAAGGGCATGGCGGCCCGCCCAGCACTGGCTCCCCTATTCGGTATCATCCAGCATCGACAAATCGCCCGGCGCCTCGCCCAGCTCCTCGGCCTTGAGCACGCGGCGCAATATCTTGCCGCTGCGGGTGCGCGGCAGCGTGTTGCGGAACTCGATGCTCTTGATCACCGCCACCGGCCCCAGCTCCTTGCGCATGTGGTGCTTGAGGTCGAGGATGAGGTCGTCCGAGGGCTGCGCGTCCTGAATCAGGATGATGAAGGCCTTGGCCGCCTCGCCCTTGATCTTGTCCGGCACGCCGATGATGGCGGCCTCGGCCACGGTCGGGTGCGAGCGGAAGGCGTTCTCCATCTCGGCGGTGCCCAGGCGGTGCCCGGCGATGTTCAGCACGTCGTCGGCGCGGCCCTGAATCCAGAGGTAGCCGTCCTCGTCGCGCTTGGCCACGTCGCCCGCCAGGTACTTGCCCGGGAAGCGCGAGAAAGCCTCGCGGAAGCGTTCGCCTTCGCTGCCCTTCTCGCCGTCCTTGTCGTTGAAATACCCGGTCATCATGGCCGGCCAGGGCCTGGTGATGACGAGCAGGCCGCCCACGCCCGGAGGCACGCTGTTGCCCTCGCGGTCCACGATGTCCACCTCCACCCCGGGCAGGGGCTTGGTCACCGAGCCTGGCTTCAAAAGCGAGATGGGCAGGGGCGAGATCATGAACATGCCGGTCTCGGTCTGCCACCAGGTGTCCAGCAGCGGGCATTCGCCGCGCCCGATGTGCCGGTAGAACCAGAGCCACGTCTCCGGCCCGATGGGCTCGCCCACGCTGCCCAAGAGGCGCAGGGTGGAGAGGTCGTGCTGGCGCGGGTACTGCGGCCCGAAGCGCATGAGCATGCGGATGAGCGTGGGCGCGGTGTAGAAGATGGTCACCCCGTACTTGCTGACGATGTGCCACATGCGGTCGGCCTGGGGATAGTTTGGGTGGCCCTCGTAGAGCAGCGTGGTGGTGCCCGCCAAGAGCGGCCCGTAGAGCACGGCGCTGTGGCCCGTGACCCAGCCGAGGTCTGCGGTGCACCAGAAGATGTCCGTGGGCTTGATGTCGAAGACGTGGTTCAGCGTCCGGTGCACGCCGACCATGTAGCCGCCGTGGCAGTGGGACACGATCTTGGGCGTGCCCGTGGTGCCGCTGGTGTGCAGCAGGAACAGCGTGTCGTTGGCGTCCATGACCTCGGTGGGCGACTCGGGCCGTTCGCGGCGCACCAGGTCGTCGTACCAGAAGTCGCGGCCGTCGAGCATGTCGGTGTCGACCTTGGCGCGGTGCACCACGACCATGGAGTCCACGCAGTCGGCGCAGGCGCCGACGAGCGCCTCATCGACCGTCTGCTTCAGGCGGATGATCTGGCCGTTGCGGTAGAAGCCGTCGGCGGTGATGACGATCTTGGCCTTGACGTCGCGGATGCGGCCGCGCAGGGCCTTGGCCGAGAACCCGGCGAAGACCAGGGAATGGATGGCCCCGA
>CAZXZF010000302.1:0-3748 GCA_964645095.1 uncultured Desulfocurvus sp.
GCGTCGATGGCGATGTCTTCCTTGTCCTCGCCGCCCACCTGGGTGGTGATGTCGGCGTCCTCCTCGGCCATGCCCTCGAAAAGGCCCTTGGCCGTCTCGCCCCGGCCGTAGATGGCGCCGAAGAGCATCTCGAAGTCCTTCTCCGCGCACATCACCGGCTCCACCTCAAGATTGGTGGCGACCTCCACGGCGTCCAGGGCGTTGATGTCCATGGGATCGACCATGGCGATGAGCAGGAGGTGTCCGCGCTTGCTCAGGGGCACCAGGCGGTTCTGCTGGGCCAGGGCCTCGGTCAAAAGCGCGTCGATGTGCTCGTCGTAAGGGTGCTTGTCCGGGCTGTAGCGCTCGATGCGCAGCTGCTGGCTCACCGATTCAATGATGACGGATTCCTTGAGGGTGCCGGACTGCACCAGGTACTGGCCGAGCTTGACGCCCGCCTTCTTCTGCCCGGCAAGGGCCGTCTGCAACTGGGCGTCGGTCAAGGCCCCGGCTTCGATGAGCAGTTCGCCAAGTCTTTTGCGTTCGCGTTTCACGTCGTGCGTCCTGCTCTGGGCTTCCGGCTTGGGCCGGGCATCACTGGCCGACCATGCCGAAGGCCACGGTGCGGAATTGACCGTGCGGTCCGCCCGGGCCGGGGGCTCCAGGCTCTCCGGCCAGGGCGGCGGCGGTGTATGTTTCGCCGTGCTGCGGCGCGGCCACGCGCAGGCGCGCCGGGCTCTCCTGTGCGCCAGGGCTGCGCGCGATGGGGCTGCGCAGGCTGGGGCCCTGGTCCCGCTGGGGCAGCAGCGTCAGCCCTGCCGGGGCGCTCTGGGGGCCGTCGCCCTCGGGCTGAAGGGTCAGCCCTTCGGCGGCCAGGGCGGCGGAACGGCTGTCGGACCGCGTCTCGGGCCTGGCCTCGGCCTTGGCCTCGGGCCGGAGGTCTTCCGGCACCCCGGACTGGATGCCCGCCGGGGTCCCGGGCCGGACCTCCGCCGGGGCGGACCCGGTTGCGGGCAGGGCCGGCTGGACGCCTGGGCCGCCTGAAATCCGGTCGCCTGGGTCCTGGCCGCCTGAAATCTGGCCGCCTGAAATCTGGCCGGAAACGCCGAACCCGGGGCCGAGCACCGGACCTGTCGGGGCCGCAGACAGCCACAGGGAGCCCAGGCCCAGGCAGAGCGCGGCCAGGGCGGCCAGGGCCAGGCTGCGGCGGCTGCGCGGCCGGGGGGCATGGTCCGGGCGGATGGCGGCCCGGGCCTCGCTTAAGCCCACGCGGGTCTTCCCGCGCACGAGCATCTCCAGCATGGCCATGTGGCACAGGCGCACGATCTTGCGCGGCGAGCCCTTGCAGACCAGGTGGATGGCGCAGATTGCGGCCTCGGAAAAGTCCACCTGGGGCGCGGTTCCGGCGCTGGCGGCCACCTTGAGCCGGTGCCGGATCATCTGCCGGGTCTCGAACAGGGTCAGCGCCCGCAGCCGCCGGCGCACGTTGATGCGGTCCGCCAGGTTCGGCATGGCCTCGAGCAGGGGCTCCAGCTCCCGCTGGGCGAAGATCACGATCTGCAAAAGCTTTGAGGAGTTGGTCTCGTAGTTGAGCATCTCGCGCAGGAGCTCCAGGTTCTCCAGCGACATCTTCTGGCCCTCGTCGATGATCAGGACCACCAGCCTGCGCTCGACCATGCCCAGGCGGAACAGCTGCTGCTTGAGGGCCTCCTTGAGCTCCCACAGGCCCATGTCCGGGTCCGGGGCGAGCCTGGAGACGCTGCCCAGGATCACGCGCAGGAACTCCTCCGGGGTGTTGAAATGCGGGTCCAGCAGCAGGTGCATGTCGACCTCGCCGTCCTCGCCGAAGACGCGCAGCAGGCCGCGGCAGAGCGTGGTCTTGCCGGTGCCGATGTCGCCGGTGATGACCGAGAGCCCGCGGCGCAGGCGCAAGGATATCTCCAGTTCCTGCAGGCAGGTGGCGTGCTGCCTGGTCTGGTGCAGGAAGTTCGGGTCCGGCGAGTTGGAGAAGGGCTCGCGCTCCAGGTCAAGGTTGGCGTAGAGGTTCATCGGCGTCCTCCCAGTCCGGGTTTTCTGGGCCGAGCGTTGAGCAGGGAGTTGTCGGGGTCCACGGCGGAATCGACGGCGGAATCGACGGCGGCGGCGGGGTCGGCATTCCGGATGGTCACCGAGTAGGGCCCGGGGGCCCGGGTCTGCGCCGCAGCAGGATTGGCCACCGGGTCCGCCGGGGCCGGGGCGGGCTGCCCGGGAACGGCCATGGTCGGCATCTGCTTGACGGTCACCGTGGAAGCCCCTGTGGCCGGGGCCGGGCCAGGGGGCGTGCGCGCGGGCGGGGCCGGGTCCTGGGTCGGCGCACCCACGCGGTCCATTTCCACGATCCCGTCCGGCAGGTACATGGCCGAGGCGCCGCCCGAAGCCTTGGATGCCGGGGCCGGGGCGCTCTTCGGGGCCGGGTCCACGGCCATGTCCTGCAGGTACGCCGCCGGGGGGCTGCCCCCCGGAGCCTTGGATACCGGGGCCGGGGCGCGAGCCGGGGCCGGAGCCGGGGCCGCGTTCTTGCCGCCCATGGTCTCCACGGGCATCTCCTTCAGGCGCACGGTGCTGTCGCCGGACCTGCTGAACTCGCGCGCGGTGTCCTCGCCGGACTCCCTGCGCTCGGCCTCGCGCCGGGCAGCGGAGGTCTCCCTGTGCAGCTCCTCGAAGCTCTTCTGCTGCTCGCCCTTGCGCCAGTCGGCCAGCACCTGGGGGGTGATGAAGATCATGAACTCGTCCTTCAGGTCGGCCTTGGTCTCGCTCTTGCCAAGCCAGCCCACGCCGGGGATGTCCTTGACGCCGGGGATGCCCGCCTCGCGCAGGGAGTTGCGCAGCTTGGACAGCCCGGAGATGACCACGGTCTCGCCGTTTCTCGCGATGAGGGTGGTCTCGGTCTTTTTCTTGACGATGTACGGATTGCCGGACACCGCGCGGGTGGAGTCGACCTCGTCCTTCTGGATGAGCACCTGGAGCTTGATGAACTCCTCGTCGATGATGTGCGGGGTGATCTCCAGGCGCAGCACGGCGTCCTGAAAGGCCACCGAGGTGGTGGCGCTGGTGCCGGTGCCGGTGACGGTCTGGTAGGGCACGCGTTCGCCGGACTCGGTGTAGGCCTTCTGGTTGTCCATGGTGGCGATGGAGGGGCTGGAGATGATGTTCAGCTTGTTGTCGTTCTCCAGGGCCTGGAGCTGGGTCTCCAGCACGTTGCCGGCGATGTTGCCGAACATGACGCCGAGCGACGCGCCCGTGCCGCCGGTGCCGGTGACCCCGCTGGCCGGCAGGTTCACGCCGATGCCCTGGCCGGAGATGCCCGCCCCGTAGCTGGGGTTGTAGATGGGGGGAATGGTCTGGGTGGAGGTGCTGGTGCTGGTGCCCGCGCCGCCGGGGCTCAAGTAGAGGTTGCTGTTGTTGCCGCCGCCGGTCTTGCCCGCGTACCAGCCGCCCCAGAGGATGCCCAGCGAACGGGCCGTCTCCTTGGTGGTCTCCACGATGTGCGCCTTGAGCTTGATCTGGGAGCGCGGGGCGTCGAGCTTGGCCAAAAGCTTGCCGATCTTGGCCAGGTCCTGCTCCACGCCCTGGATGATCAGCGAATTGGTCAGCTCGTCCACCTGGACGCTGCCGATGGCCTTGCCGTCCCTGGTCTTGGACAGGGAGCTCTCCACGGTCTTCTGCAACATCTTGGCGTCGGCGAAGCGCACCTTGGCCACGCTGGTGACCTGCGGCTCCTCGGCCAGGG
>CAZXZF010000303.1:0-3718 GCA_964645095.1 uncultured Desulfocurvus sp.
ATCTTCGTGGTGTCCATCTTCGTCGGCCTGGCCGCCGGGCTCATCACCGGCTGCATCGGCGCAGGCGGCGGCTTCATCATCACCCCGGCGCTCATGGCCGCCGGCGTCAAGGGCATCCTGGCCGTCGGCACCGACCTGTTCCACATCTTCGCCAAGGCCATCATGGGCACTGCGGTGCACAAGAAGCTCGGCAACGTGTCCACCAAGCTGGCCATCGCCTTCCTGGTGGGCTCCGGCGGCGGCACCATCATCGGCGGCTGGATCAACAAGACCCTGTACGACACCGACCCCCTGCTCTCGGAGATGTTCATCAGCTCCATCTACGCAGTGCTCCTGGGCTTCCTCGGCTTCTACGCCCTGTTCGACTTCCTCTCGGCCAGCAAGAAGGGCGAGACCGGCAGCGGCCATGACGCCCACGGCGGCTCCTCCGGCACCACTGGCCTGGCCACGGCCATCCAGGGCGTGAAGCTGGCCCCCATGATCACCTTTGACGAGGACTTTGTCCCCGGCGGCAAGCAGATCTCCGGCTGGATCGTGGCCGCCGGCGGCGTCGTGGTCGGCATCCTGGCGGCCATCATGGGCGTGGGCGGCGGCTTCATCACCTTCCCCATGTTCGTGTACATCTTCGGCGTGTCCAGCATGACCACCGTCGGCACCGACATCCTGCAGATCATCTTCACCGCGGGCTTCGCGGCCGTGGGCCAGTACGCCATCTACGGCTACGTGTTCTACACCCTGGCCATGGGCATGCTCATCGGCTCGCTCTTCGGCATCCAGATCGGCGCGCTGACCACCAAGGTGGTCAAGGGCATCCACATCCGCGGCTTCTACGCCATCAGCATCATCGCCGGTTTCATCAACCGCATCTCGGTGCTGCCCAAGAAGATGGTCGAGCTGGAGATGATCAACCTGGACATGGGGCTGTGCAACAGCATCGAGTTCGTGGGCAACATCGTCTTCTGGATCGTGGTGGCCGGCTTCGGCATCTGGATCTTCAGCAAGTTCTTTGGCAACATCGGCAAGTTGCGTCAGGAGGCATAAGTCATGCTTATCAGAAACCAGAAGCTCTTCAACAAAGGCCTGATGCTCATGGCCTCGTTCCTGTGCATCTTCGTCTCGCTCTTCATGCCCATCTGGGGCGGAGCGGGCAACGGACTGGACGCCGCAGACAGCATGTTCAACCGCCTGTCCAAGGGCTCCAGCTACTTCATCCCCGGCGTGCAGAAGCAGGTCCTGGAGCTGGGCGGCAAGCAGGTCACCGTCACCGCCAAGATCAAGGACGCCAAGCTCGCCCCGCGCGCGGTCGAGAACCTGGTCAAGGCCGGGGCCGCCGCCGAGTTCAAGGATGGCGCCATCACCTACTCCGGCGACCTGGGCAAGATCCTGGCCGCCGCGCTCACCGACGCCGACGACCTGTTCAACGACCGCGGCCAGGCCGTGGTCACCCGTTACGGCGCGACCGAGAAGGACGCCGAAAAGACCATCGTCAAGGCCTGGTGGACCGTGCTCGACCCCTCCGTCAAGGAGCTGCAGAAGCAGAAGATGATCAATGAGGCCAAGGTCGTGAGCCAGGTCAACAAGCGCGGCCTGGAGCCCGGCTACAACTTCTACGGCATCAAGAGCGAAAAGGTGCTGGACAATGTCCTGCCCCTGGTCGGCCTGCTGGTGTTCTACGTCATCTACACCATGTGGTACGGCTACGCCATCTTCGACATGTTCGGCGGCATCGGCCTGGGCATGAGCAAGCCGAAGGTGAAGACAGAAGCCTAGGCTAGCCTTCCCGGCCTTGTGTTCCATCGCTTCACGCCCCCGGAGGATCAAACCTCCGGGGGCTGTTTGCCTTTTGGGCCCCGGCCCGATAAGAGAAAGGCAGACTGGAGGTTCGCGTGGCCGGACTTTTCGCCAAACTGCGTGGGCTCCTCCTGCGGGAGCCGCCCCCCCCCGAGCTCACGCCCGCCCAGGCGAGCGAAGCCGAAGCCGCGCTCGGCGCGCAGTTCCGCCGCAAGCACACCAATTTCCGCCTGCTCCTGACCTCCGGCAAGCGGCTGCTGTCGACCCTGGCCGACATGGAGCGCGCCACCACCGACGGCCGCGTCTTCGGCATGGCCTTCCTGCGCGCTGGCGCCACCAGCGCAGCGGTTGACGCCTTCCGCATGCTCTCGCACCTGAAGACCCTGGACGCGGCCGGTGCCGAGCGCCTGTCCGCACGCTTTTCGGTCATCCTGGCCGAGGTCGAGGAGGTGCTGGGGCGGCGCAAGGCCCCGGCCTGCGGCGACCTGGTCACGGACCTGGCGCGCGTCGATGCGGCGGCAGCCGATCTTGTGGGCGCGCGCCTGGCCGAGCTGGGCGAGGTCAAGAACCGCCTCGGCCTGCCCGTGCCCGAAGGCTTTGTCATCGGGGCCTGTGCCTACGAGGCCTTCGCCTCCCAGCCGGGCCTGCGCGAGGAAATGGCCCGGCGCACCCAGACCCTGTACGAGGATGCCACCGGCCAGGACGAGGCAGGTGACGCGGACAAGACGCCCGCACCCGGCATCTACGGCCCGGACGCGCACACCCTGGCGGCCATGAGCCGCGAGATCCAGGCCCTGATTCTGGCCGCGCCCCTGCCCGAGGCGCTGGAAATGGCCATCGGCGAGGCCTGCGGGCGCCTCGCGCAGGCCTGCGGCTGCACTCGCGTGAGCGTGCTGCCGAGCAGCATGGGCGAGGGCCAGGGCTTCACCGGCGTCTATCCGGCCCAGTACGGCGTGCGCTGTGAGGACGTGCTCACGGCCTACCGCCGCGCCCTGGCGGGCAAGTATTCGGTGCAGGCCATGCGCCGCAGGCTCATGCGCGGCATCCCGGACATCGACGTGGCCATCTGCGTGGGCGTGCTGGCCGTGCCCGGCGCGGTGGAGGACTGGCTGCCCGAGGACGAAGAGGGCGGCATGCGCGGGGCCGAGGGCGAGTGCCTGCGCGGCGCCTGCCGCACCACGGACGCCGAGGCCTCGGCCCGGAACGCGGGCCTGGGGCCGGAGCACACGAAGCTTCTGGCCGGGCTGTCCCGGCGGCTGGAACAGGGCCTGGGCGCACCGGCGCTGTTCGAGTGGATCAAGACCCCTGGCGACACCAGGGACGGCGACATGCAGGTGCTGCGCTGCGGCCCCCTGCCGCCACCGGACGAGGACGAGGCCAGCGGGGCTCCCTTTGACGGCGTGACGGGGCCTGTGGCCAGCCCGCAGGGCCGCGTAATCAACCCGCAGGGTCGCGTAACCAGCCCGAAGGGCACGCACATGCAGGGCACTCCGGTGCACCAGCGCCTGGTGGAGCTGCTCGGGCTGCTCTCGCCCCTGACCCTGCCCGCGCCCGAGGACTCCGACTTCCGCGCGGCCAACTGCAGGACCGTGCGCGACGTGGCGCGCCTGGCGCACCAGCGGGCCGTGGACGCCATGGTCGAGTTCGGCCGCAGCCAGCAGGACTTTTCCGAGCGCCAGGCCAAGCAGCTCTGGGCGAATGGCGCGGCCATGCAGTGGTGGATCATCAACCTGGAGGACGCCTTCTCCGGCCCGCCCGAGGGCAAGTTCATCCGCCTGGAGAACATCATCAGCCCGCCGTTCCAGGCCGTGTGGGAGGGCATCAGCGCCGTTCCCTGGGCCGGGCCGCCGCCGGTGGACGCGCGCGGCTTTTTGTCCATCATGTACGAGAGCACCACCAACCCGGAGATAGGCATGCTCGGCAGCTT
>CAZXZF010000304.1:0-3714 GCA_964645095.1 uncultured Desulfocurvus sp.
TTCTTGCCCGCGCCGTCCGCGGCAACGGAGCCCGGCGCCGTGGCGTAGGCGATGAGCGAACCCGTGGGCGCGTCCATCTTGGCCAGGCCCTGCTCCGCGTTGCGGAAGCTGCGGGCAAAGGGGTTGTTGCGGCAGGCGTCCAGGATGACCACGTTCAGGCCGTTGCCCGCGTCCTCCATCTTGCCCAGCACCAGCCCGGCGTTCAGGCAGCCGAACTTGACGTCGCTCTCGGTCTGGATCACGGCGTCCACGGGCACGAGGTAGTTCTCGCCCGCCGCCTGGATGCCGTGCCCGGCGTAGTAGAACAGGCCCACCCCGCCCTGGCGCAGGCCCAGGCCGAACTCGCGCACCGCTGCCTCCATGCTCTGGTGCGAGGCGTCGGTCAGAAGCTTGACCTCAAAGCCCAGGCCCTTGAGGGCTGCGGCCATGTCCCGGGCGTCATTGACGGGGTTTTTCAGCGGCGCGGATTTGTAGGCGCTGTTGCCGATGACCAGGGCCGTGCGGCGCTCAGCTGCCTGAACGGGTGCCGCCAGCAGGCCCAGGGCCAGGAGCGTGAAGAGAATGGGGCGCAACGCGCGCTGGAGCATGCCGGCACCTCGCAGAACGTCTTTGCCTGGATGCTAGCAGAACCCTACGGGATTGCAACGCATTCGTGATGCAGGCGACCGGCCTACTGCACCACCCACACGGCGCAGTTCTTGGCGTTGTGCACCAGCTTGCTGGACACGCTGCCGAAGAGGAACTCCTCGCCCTTGGTCAGCCCCCGGCGGCCCACCACCAGGGTGCCGAAGCCGCCCTCCTGCTGCACGTCGAGGATGGTCTGGGCGATGCTCGGCTCCGCGCTGCACAGGACCGTGCGTTCGGACACGGCCTCCGCTGGCAGGCCTGCGGCCACGAGGACGCTGCGGGCCTTGGCCAGGAAGTCGAAGACGCGGTCGTGGTCCAGCCTGCACTGGTTCAGCCAGGCGTCCTCGTTCTCGAACTTGTCGCGGTTCGGGGCGCGTTCGATGAACAGAAGCGTCACGCGCACTCCCTGGGCGCTTGCGAGGATGGTGGCGGCGTAATCGACGGCGCGCAGGGCGTTGTCCGAGGCGTCGACGCTGATGAGGATGTTCTTGAAGTCCATGAGTCCCTCCGTTCTTGCTCGTGAGGCCGGGGTTCAGGCCCGGCGCAGGTGGTCGAGGCAGGGTTCCAGGTCGCTTAGCAGCTCCGGCACGGTTTCGTAGAAGACCTCGGAGGCGGCCGAGTAGTGCATGAGCACGCGGTTCAGGTCTTCGGGGATGTAGGGGAAGATCTTCTTCAGGTTGACCACGCGGTGCCGGAAGAACAGGGCGCAGTCGTCCTCGGTGATGGACAGGGCGTCCGTGTCCACGTCCTGGATGGCGTGCACGCCCTTGCCCGTGATGAAGCTCAAGATGTTGCCCAGGCCGAAGAGGTCCAGGCCAAAGGGATTCTCCACGGAGTCGTAGCCGTAGTCGAAGTCGATCCAGCAGTAGTCGCCGGTCTTGTGGTCCACGTAGAGGTGGTCGCGGCGGATGTCGCCGTGGGTTTCGCCGTGCTGGTGCAGGTGGTGGATGGCCCGGCAGGCGGCCATGTAGCGCTCCAGGACGCCGGGGAAGACATCAAGGAAGTACTCGCGGTGGCCGGTGTGGATGTCCTCGATGTTCAGGTCCAGCCTGCGCCCGGCCACGCGCTCCAGCACGCGCACCATGTTGCCGCGTTCGTCCCGGACGCCCTGGCCCTGCATGAAGCGCGGGTCGCCCGCCACCAGACGCAGGATGCGCGCCTCCTTGGCGGCGCTGCGGTGGCAGGTGATGGTCAGGGGCCCGATGTGCTGGTCGAAGCTCTCCTGGAACTCCAGCTTCAGGATGCGGTACTGGCCTGTCTCCAGCTCGATGCAGCGCTTGACCCAGAACTTTGGGTCCTCCATGCCGAAGCGCCGTTCCTTCTCGTCGCCCATGACGAGATAGTGGCGTTCTCCCACGGAAATGACGTCCCCGTAGCCGATGTTCATGAACTCCGAGGTGTCCGTGAACACCGCGCCATAGGTGCCTACGCTCACAGGGGGCTTGAAGCGTTCGACAAGTTCTCGCACGGATTCGGGCATGCCGTCCTCCTGGTTCAGTGTTCAACCATATACATATTTTTGCCCGTTTCGTCAAGATGTTACACGCTGCAACCGTGAGCTGCCCCGGCCCTGCGGCAATTCCGATTGAAACTATCGTGATTGTCCTGTAGGGCTCTGCCTGAGATCTGCGCACGGCATTTCACTGCCCCCATCCGGGAGGTCCTCTTGCCAAGCCCGGCATTCGATGACATGCAACGCATGAATAGTGCGCCTTGCGCCCCATGTACCCCCTGCGGGCATGGGGAAGGCGGGCATGGCGCTGCCCCGGACCCTCAGGAAGCCTGTCGCGTCATGGGCATGCGCACACCAAAAGTCCAGGAGGAGGCCTCCATGGTCAAGCAGGTCAAGGATCAGGAAGCCCTGAAGAAGGACGTCATGGCGCGCATGAAGCGCATTGAGGGGCAGGTGCGCGGCATCCAGCGCATGATCGACGAGGGCAAGGAGTGCGAGGACATCCTGGTGCAGGTGCGGGCGGTGCGCTCGGCCCTGCGCGCGGCCACGGGCCAGATCATGCGCCGCTACCTCATGCGCTGCCAGGAGCAGTCCGTGGCCACGGGCGATCCGGTGGCCCAGTACGAAAAGCTCGTCAAGCTCATCACCGACTTCATCGACGGCTAGCTGCCGCCGGGAGCCGCTCCCTCACCATCAACGCCCTGACCTTCGGCCAGGGCGTTTTTGTTTCGCCCGAACAGGCCCGTGAGCCTGCGCTGCGCCTTGTCCAGGTACACGTAGTACACGGGCGTGAAGTACAGCGTCAGCAGTTGCGAGACCATGAGCCCGCCCACCACGGCCAGGCCCAGCGGCCTGCGCGCCTCGGCCCCGGCGCCGAAGCCCATGGCGATGGGCAGGGTGCCCATGAGCGCGGCCATGGTCGTCATCATGATGGGCCGGAAGCGCACCAGCGCGCCCTCGCAGATGGCCGTCTCGCCGTCCTTGCCCTGGGTCCGCTGGGCCTCCAGGGCGAAGTCGATCATCATGATGGCGTTCTTCTTGACGATGCCGATGAGCATGATGATGCCGACGAAGCCGTAGAGGTTCAGGTCCAGCCCGAAGAGCATGAGGGTGAGTAGCGCGCCCGCGCCTGCGCTCGGCAGGCCGGAGAGGATGGTCAGCGGGTGGATGAAGCTTTCGTAGAGGATGCCCAGCACGAGGTAGATGACCACGATGGACACGATCAAAAGCACCCACAGGCCCTTGAAGGACGACTGGAAGGCCTGGGCCGTGCCCTGGAAGGTGGTGCTGAATCCGGCCGGGAGCATCTCCCGGGCCACGCTCTGGACCTTGTCCACGGCCTGGCTTAGGGACACGCCGGGCCGGAGGTTGAAGGAGATGGTCACCGAGGGCAGCTGGCCGGAGTGGTTCACGGCCATGGGGCCGACGCCCAGGTCCTGGCGCACCAGGGTGGAGAAGGGCACCAGCTTGCCCGAGGCCGCGCGCACATAGAGCATGTTGATGGCCAGCGGGTCGCGCTGGAACTGCGGGGCCAGCTCCAGGAGCACCTTGTAGGAGTTGTTCGGCGCGAAGATGGTCGAGACCTCGCGCGGGCCGTAGGCGATGCCCAGGGCGTCCTCGATCTGCATGGCCGA
>CAZXZF010000305.1:0-1219 GCA_964645095.1 uncultured Desulfocurvus sp.
AAGCCCTCGGCGCCTCCGTAGAGGCCCAGGCGGGGCATGGTCAGGGCGATTCGGGCCTGCGGCATTCTCAAGATTCTCCAAGGGGTCGGGTGGCCGCAGTCTTGAACGAAATCGCCGCCTTTGACAAGCCGCACAAGGCTGGGGCATAGCCCGGAGGTCCGGCCCTCACGCGGACCCCGCCCGAATAAGCGAAGGAGCCGCCCATGTTCCCGACCCTCCCGGCAGACCACGCCCTGCTCCTTTTGCTGAACCAGGACTGGCGCGCGCCCGTGCTTGACCTGCTGCTGCCGGTGTTCTCCCTGCGCTCGCTCCTCTTTGCCCTCCTGTCCGGGCTGATGGTCTGGCGCTGCCGCAAGCACGGCAAAAGCCAGACCCTGTACTTCATCCTGCTGGTGCTGGCCATGGGGCTCACCGACCTGGCCACAAACCAGGTCAAGCACGCCGCAGGCCGCCTGCGCCCGGAAAACGCCGTGGGCGGCACCTTTTATCAGGAATCCGGCCAGTGGCTGCGCCTGCCCGCGGACATGGCCCCGGACCGCGAACGCGGCACCAGCTTCCCCTCGGCCCACGCCGCCAACTCCGCCGCCCTGGCGCTCATGGCCGCCCTGCTCTGGCCGCGCCTGCGCCGGGGCATCTGGGCGCTGCCGCTCTTCGTGGGCTGGTCGCGCGTGTACCTGGGCAAGCACTACCCCACAGACGTCCTCGGCGGCTGGCTGCTCGGCCTGCTCGTGGGCTGGCTGTTCTGGCGATTGTGGCAGGCTGCGGCGAAACGCTGGCGCCTGCAACTGCGCGCGGAACCCGCGGAAGAGTAGAGTAAGAGAATATGCCTCCGGCGGCCAGCACCGGAAGATGCCTCCGGCGGCCTGGGGCCTGAGGCCCCCGGACCCCCCATTGGCCTCAGGCCGGGGTGGCTTGGGCAAAGGCCTCGGCTGGGCTTGGCAATGCGCGCGGGTTTTCGGGCGGAGACGCCCGAAAACCCGCGCGCGGTTGGCCCTTTTGGGGAGGGAAATCTTTTTTGCTCCAGGCGGTTGGCCCCCCTTCCGGGGGAGGAGTGTCGGCGTGAAGGCGGGAGTTCTTGGCGCGTGCTGACGGGGTGGTGTTGGAATCTTTCGGCTTCTTCAGCCCTTCCCGCCACGATTTGCCATTGCTTCCCCCATGACTTCCCATGATTCACACAAGCCGAAAGGGCTGTTTCAGGTTCCTCCTGAAACAGCCCTTT
>CAZXZF010000305.1:1229-3695 GCA_964645095.1 uncultured Desulfocurvus sp.
GGGGGAGGAGTCTCGGCACGAGGGCAGAGTGTACTGGTGTGTGCAGTCTGGCAACCTTCAGGCTGACAGGCCGCGTCAGGGCCTCTGAAAATTTTCCTATGATCTTCCATGACTCACCCAAAGCGAAGGGCTCCAGTTGACTGCGGCTTTGCGCAGACGACAGGAGCCCTTCGCGCAATGGGGGGGTCTGGGGGGCCTCAGGCCCCACAGCCGCCGGAGGCAGCTATGCTTCTTCCGTCTCTTCCAGGTCCACGCCTTCGCGCTTGTAGGCGCGGTACACGGACAGTCCGAGCCAGGCCGAGGCCACGAGCAGCAGGAGGCTCACGCCGATGGACAGCGCCCGGCCCATGGCTGATTCCGCGCCCACGCCAGCGCCGAAGATGGCGAAGACGAGGTTTTGCGGGATGTAGCCCACGGCCGAGCCCAGGATGAAGAAGCGCGCCGGGATGCTGGTGACGCCTGCGGCCATGCTGGTCAGCAGGTTGTGGCCCACGGGCAGCAGCCGGATGGCCAGCGAGGTGCGGAAGGGGCCGGTGCGCAGGAAGGCGTCGAGTTTGGCGGCGCGTTTGCCGAAGCGCGCCAGCACGAAGTCGCGGCCCAGGTACCTGGCCACGGTGAAGTCGATGGCGCAGGCGGTGGCCGTGCCCAGGGTGGCCAGGAGCGTGCCCCAGAACCAGCCGAAGGCGTAGCCGCCGAGGAAGGCCGGGAGTTGCCGGGGCACGCCCAGGGCCGAGGCCAGGGTTGTGACGCCCAGGAAGAAGAGCACTCCGGTTGCGCCGTGGCCCTGCACCTGGGCCAGGAGCCATTGGCGGTCCGTGAGGTGGCCTTCCAGGCCCAGGCTGCGCGCCAGCAGGATGAGCCCGCCGAACACGGCCAGCATGGCCAGGCCCTTGAGCACGGGCTTGAGCCCGCTGGGGTTAGCCATCGGTTGGCTTGCCGCGCTTGGCCGCGCGCTCGGCTGCGCGCCGTTCGCGTCTGGTTCCGCCCGTCTGGGAGGTGCCGGGCTGTTCCCCCCGGGTGCTGTTGATGAGGCAATAGCCCAGGAACAGGGCCAGTCCTTGCGCCGCGCCGATGACCAGATCCTGCTGGATGACCGCGTACCAGACGCCCGCTCCGCAGCCCAGGAGCAGCGGGATGAAGGGCCAGCGCGGGCGGCGCGTGCTGAGCTGCGGCAGGCCGAAAAGCCCGCGCCAGATCACGGCCATGATGGCCACGAACTGCATGAGCACGGCAAAGGCCAGAAGTTGCATGGGCAGCGGCACGTACACGACATTGGGCATGGGGACTCCTTGCGGCGCGGGGGATTGGGCTGGGTGCTCAGGCGCGGCTGCGCGCCTCGGCCTTGAGCGCGTCCTCAAAGCGGCCCTGGAGGTTCAGGGCGCGGGCCAGGGTGTCCCAGAACTCCTGGCGTTCGGGCATGAGCGCGGCGCTCTGGCGGGCCAGCACCTCGGCGATCTGCGGGTCCTCGCCGCTGTCCAGGTACAGCCGCGCCAGCATGTGCAGGGCGTGTGCGTCGTTGTGGTTGGCCGAGAGCGCCAGGTGCAGGCATTCGCGCGCCCTGCCTAAGTCGCCCTGGGCCAGGGCCACGCGGGCCAGGGGGCGCAGGGCCGCCGCCTCGGTTCCGGGCATCTCCAGGGCCTTCTGGTAGAGGTCCTCGGCCGAGGACAGGTCGCCTGCGGCCTCGGCCAGGGAGCCCAGGCGCACCAGGCTGAAGCCGTGGCCGGGGTCCAGGGACAGGCAGCGTTCGTAGGACGCGCGGGCGCAGGACGTTTCATTCAGGCGCTGGCAGGCCCAGCCCAGGTTGTAGTGGGCCATGACGTTGTCTTCTTCCGCCGCCACCACCTGCTCGAACTCGCGCCGGGCCAGGTCGGCCTTGCCGATCTGGGCGTAGCAGATGCCGAGCGAATTGCGCGCCAGCATGTTGGCCGGGTCGGCCAAAAGCGCCAGCTTGAACTCCTCCACGGCGGCGTAGAGGTCGCCCTCCACGAACAGGCGGTCGGCGGAAACGTTGAGCGACAGGCTGTCGAACATGGCCACGCGCGGGGCGGGCAGGAGCAGGGCGTGCTCCAGTCCCTTGCGCGCGCAGTCCAGGACATCGGCCTTGGCCAGGTGCAGGAAGGGGTGCCGGGCCAGGCCCACGGCCAGGTCCAGGCCGTGCTCCAGGGCCGCCTGGCGGCAGAGTTCCTGGGCGCGCTCGGCCATCTCCGCCGGGTCGGCGTTGGGCAGGAAGTGCACCAGCCCGCCCAGGCCGAAGCGCCCGCCAGCGGTGCGCGCGGGCTTGTCGCCGGGCCTTGCGGGCTTGGCGTCCAGGCCGGGAAGCAGGATGCGCTCGGCCAGGGCCGCCACCTGGGCCACGGCAAGGTCCAGGCGCTGCTGGAGCCCGCCGGGGCGCGAGCCTGGGGCTTCGGCCCGGTGCTCGGCGGGGAGTTCGGAGTGCGGTGGCCCGTGCGGTGGCCCGTGCGGTGG
>CAZXZF010000306.1:0-3694 GCA_964645095.1 uncultured Desulfocurvus sp.
GGCCGAAGTCGCCTGGATTGAGCTGCAGGGCCAGGGCGTTGACGGTGAAGTCGCGGCGGTACAGGTCCATCTTGATGGACGAGAGCTCAACCGTGGGCAGGGCGGTCGGATACTCGTAGTACTCCAGCCTGGCCGTGGCCACGTCGATGCGCTGGCCGTCCGGGAACACCACCACGGCGGTCTTGAACTTGAGGTGCTCCTTGACCCGCCCCTGGCGCAGCGCGGCCAGCTCCCGCGCGAACTGGATGCCGTCGCCCTCCACCACCAGGTCGATGTCCAGATTGGGCCGGGCGATGAGGATGTCGCGCACGAAGCCGCCCACGGCATAGACCTTGTACCCCAGTTTCTGGGCCAGATGCCCGGCCTGCTCAAGCAGGGCGATGACCGAGCCGGGCAGCCGGGTGCGCATCACCGGCCGGATGTTGCGCTCCTTCTTGCGGTCCGGCAGCACCACTTCGGAGATGCGCGCCGACTGTTCGACCATCTGGTTCACCAGGTCTGTCCGCGTGACCACGCCCACGACTTCATCACCCCGGAGCACCGGCAGGAGCCGTTGGCGCTTGCCGATGATGATCTCCATGACCTGGTACAGGTCCGCATCCGCGCCCACCTGGGCATAGTCCGCCAGCATGTAGACGCCCAGCGCCGCGCCGCCCAGCCCGTGGCTCATGGCCTTGTCCGCGATCTTGCGCTCCATGAGCCCCACGCAGCGCATGGTGCCCGGCGCGACCACGGGCACGCCCTTGAGCCCGAAGCGCGTCATGAGCTCCGCCGCATCGGCCATGCTGCGGTCGGACTCGATGGTCACCGGAGGCTTGGACATGAGGGTTGCGGCCACGAGCTGCGGGTTGATGTGCGAGTAGAGCAGCGCCAGCAGTTCGTCGCGCACCTGGCTCAAGGTCTTGTCCTTGATGGTGGCCGAGGCCGCGTAGGCATGCCCGCCGCCGCCGAAGAAGGTGCAGATGTGCCCCACATTGACCTCGGCGGTGCGGGAACGCGCCACCATGTGGATGCGGTCGTTCATGCGGCCCAGGGCGAACATCACCCGGACATTCTCCATGTCGATGTACTTGTGGACCAGATAAGCGAAATCGCTGACAAAGTCCTCTGTGCTCACCTCGGCAATGACCACCTCTATGCCGTGGAAGTCGTGGATCTTGGCCGATTCGATGAGGGCGCTTAAGATGGTGATCTGTTCCGAGGACAGGTCGCGCGCCAAGAGGTCGGAGATCACGTCCAGGTCCATGCCGTTCTTGCGCAGCCAGGCCGCGGCGTTGAAGTCCTCCGGCGTGGTGGAGGCGAAGCTGAAGGAGCCCGTGTCCTCGAAGATGCCCAGGCCAAGGACCGTGGCTTCCTCGATGTTGGGCACGACGTCCTTGGCGATCATCTCGTGCACAAGGATGGTGGTGGACGAGCCCCAGGCCTCCACGCGGGAAAAATCGGCCTTGAGGTCCTCATCGGTGTCCGGGTGGTGGTCGTAGACATGGATTTTGATGTCCGGCCTGTCCAGCAGGGGGGCAACATGGGGCAGGCGCGATTTCTGCCGGGTGTCGACCACGACAAGGAGCTCCACGGCCTTGGGGTCGATATCCTTGAAGTGCTTGAAATTGAAGAGGTACGTGGTGCTCTGGATGTAGAAGTTGCGCAGGTTCTTTTCCTGGCTGCCGGGAAAAATGAGCACCGCGTCCGGGTACAGGCGGCTGGCCGCGATCATGGCCGCCAGGGCGTCGAAATCCGCGTTGGCGTGGGCCGTGATGACCGTGCGCGCCTGAATCAGTGTGGCTTTGTTCATGTTTTTTGCTCCGCCTCGTGCGCTGAAATGCCGCCGGTGGAGCGCGGGTGGTACTGTTCGTGGATGCGCATGAGCCGGCCGGACTGGATGTGCGTGTAGATTTCGGTGGCGTTGATGGCCGCATGCCCCAGCAGAATCTGCACGGTGCGCAGGTCTGCGCCGCCCTCGAGCAGGTGCGTGGCAAAGGAGTGGCGGAAGGTGTGCGGCGAGATGCTGCGCCGGATGTTCGCCGCCTCGGCGTAGCGCTTGACCAGCTTCCACACGCCCTGGCGGGTCAGCCCCTGGCCCGAGCGGTTCAGGAAAATGTGCTTCTGCACGGGCTTGAACCCCGCGCGTTTGTGGTCCAGAAAATCGCAGAGCAGGCGCTGGGCCGCGTAGTGCACAGGCACCAGGCGCTCCTTGGCGCGCTTGCCGAACACGCGCAGAACGCCGGTCTGCGGGTCGAAGTCGCCCAGCGCAAGGCCGATGAGCTCGGAGATGCGCAGCCCGCAGGCGTACAAGAGCTCCAGCATGACCCGGTCGCGGTAGCCCAGGGCCGTGGTCACGTCCGGCTGCATCAGCAGGCGGTCCATTTCGGCGCAGGTCAGAAACTCCGGGAGCTGGGCCGGGAGCTTGGGGCTTTCCAGCAGGATCGACGGGTCCTCGGCCAGGAGCCCGGCCTGGACGGCAAAGGCGAACAGCCCGCGCACGCTGGACAGATGCCTGGCCAGGCTCGTGGCCGCCATCTTGCGGGCGCGCAGGTGTGTGAGGAACAGGAACAGGTGCCGCTGGATGCAGGTTTCCAGGCTTGCGCCGATGGTATCGAGAAAGGCGAGCAGGGCGGCGATGTCCGCGGCATAGGCCTGCGTGGTGTTCTCGGACAGGCCGCGCTCCACCACGAGGTGCACGAGATAGCGGTCGGCAATGGGGTGAGAGGCATGTGCGCCGGTGTCATCAAGCATGGTGTTCATCAGATCATCACCGCCAACCGGGGCAGGGGAGTCCGCTCCGTCATCACTTAGGCCTGTGCTGGTCCGAATGTCTCCAATCCAGGCCTAAACGTTTTCTCGACCCTCCGCAAGAGCGGCTGCTGGTCCTGACCGTCGGCCTGTCCCCACAACCCGGATTGACAGAAGCAGGGCCGAGCAATTACACAGGCGTTTCCATTTGCACCAAAGGAGCACCTCATGCCAGATTTCCCGCTTGCACAGCGCCTTGCGAACCTGCCCCCGTATCTGTTCGCCGCCATCGACAAGGCCAAGGAGGAAGTCCGCGCCAAGGGCCTGGACATCATCAGCCTGGGCATCGGCGATCCTGACCTGCCCACCCCGGACTTCATCATCGACGCCCTGTGCACCGCCGCGCGCAATCCGGCCAACCACCAGTATCCTTCCTATGTCGGCCTCCTGAGCTTCCGCCAGGCCGTGGCCGACTGGTATCTGCGCCGCTTCGGCGTCGGCCTGGACCCGCAGACCGAGGTGGTCAGCCTCATCGGCTCCAAGGAAGGCATCGCGCACTTCCCCCTGGCCTTTGTGAACCCCGGCGACCTGGTGCTCATCGCCACGCCGAACTATCCCGTCTACGGCGTGACCACGGAGTTCGTGGGCGGCATCCCCATGTATCTGCCCCTGACCGACGAGAACAACTTCCTGCCCGACCTGGACGCCATCGACTCGGACACCTGGAAGCGCGCCAAGGCCATCTACGTCAACTACCCGAACAACCCCACGGCGGCCATGGCCCCGCGTTCGTTCTACGAAAAACTTATCGCCAAGGCGCTGGAATTTGAAGTCATTGTTGTCCATGACGCGGCCTACACCGAGATGTACTTCAACGAGGCCAACAAGCCCCTGTCGATCCTGGAGATCCCCGGCGGCCGCGACGTGGCCATCGAGTTCCATTCCCTGTCCAAGACCTACAACA
>CAZXZF010000307.1:0-3687 GCA_964645095.1 uncultured Desulfocurvus sp.
AACCTTGTACGTGCCGCGGCGGTTCGTGCCCACCCGGAAGCTGCCGAGGACCAGCTGGTCGAGACAGCCGCAAAAGCGCCGGGTGCTGCGGCTGCCGCCAAAGGCGAAGGCCGTGACCATGCCACGGCCCGCGCAAAACAATCTGACCCAGATGTCCGTCTCCCGAAAACGGCCCACCTTGAACACCAGGGCCTTTTCGGTGAATTCCATGCCCGTGTCTCCCGCCCAAGGCCAGGGCCCGTGTCTCCCCCATCGCCAGGGCCCGTGTCTCCCCCATCGCCAGGGGAAGAACGCCCGCCCTAGCGCGTCCCGAACTCCACGGTGTCAATGCTGCCGCGCTTGCCCTCGTAGGAGTGCTCCTGGCCGTTCAGGCGGAAACTCACGCCCCCGGCATTGCCCAGGCGTACGCGCATCCGGCTGGCGAACTCCACCTGCCGCGATTCGCCGTTTTGCAGGGTGAAGCTCCTGCTCTGCTTCCCGTCATTGACCTCGATCCAGCAGACCTCATTCTCCTTGGCCGTGATGGTCAGCTGCTGCATGCCCGGGGTGCGCACCTCGGCCACGGGCGCCGCGCGCGAGACCTCAATGGAGGCCGCGGGCACGCTGGTCGGGGCCTTGGCCGGAACGCCCGGGGCCGGAGCAGCCGGAGCCGGGAAGCCCGGAGCCGGAAGAGGCTGCACAGCCGGGTGCGCGGGCTCTTCCACGCGTGCCCCGGCGCCCACGCCCGTGCTGGCGGGTTCCGGCGTCAGGGTCTCGGAGGCGTTCGCCGGAGACGTCAGGCCGTCCGGACCGCCCAGGGCCGAGGCATCGGCGACGCGGCTGGCGTTGATGGAGTCGGCCGGTTGCGCGGCCGGGGCCGGTTCAGGGGTCGTCTTCTCGGGCATGCGCTGGTACTGGACCAGCAGCCCCACCAGGACGGCCACGAGCAGAACAAGCACAAGCGCCGGGCGCAACGCTCCGCCGGCCTTCGGCTTGTTCGGAACCAGCGGCTCGGGCGCGTGGGGCTTCCTGGCATCGCGCTCCGGCGCGGTCTGGTGCTGCTGCGCGGCAGGGACCGGATCACCCGGCCTGGGGGCCTGCTCGGGCCGGTCGACAGGAGCCGGGGCAGAGCCATCCTGTGCGTAATACTCGGACTGCTCCTCGTCGAATTGAAGATCGACGATGTTGGCCAGCTCATCAGCGTCCAGCCCGACCATCCTGGCGATATTGCGCACATAGCCCTTGAGGTACACGGGGTGCGGCAGGTGCTGGACCTGTCCCTCCTCGATGGCCGTCAGGTTGCGTCGGCTGATTTTCGTCGCATCCATCACATCCCGGATGGAGATCCCGCGCCGCTCACGTTCCCTTTTGAGGAGTGCACCGACTTCAAGCAGATTCATTGCATTGTGCCCCGCGCGTTGAACTGGCTACAAATTCCTATACTCCACAACGGACTTTTCACGGAGCCTCGTCATGTAGTCCTTGAACACCTTCTCATACTTGCCGTCGTGCAGGGACTGGTAGATTTGCTCGCGCACGGCATCAAGGGGGAGCTCTTCGCCCTCCTTGATGTTGATCACTTGCAGCAGGCCTTCAAACTCCTGGATGCGCACTGGCGTGGTGATCTGTCCAGGCTTCAGCCCGCGCAGGGCTTCGCTCCACTCCGGAGCCAGATCCTTCCAGGCGATGTACCCGATGTCGCCGCCGCTGCCGCCGCCCGGCCCCTGGGTATACTTGTCCGCGGCCGCGGCGAAGGTCATCTGGCCGGACTCGATGGCGGCCTTGAGTTCCTGGGCCTTCATGTTGGCGGGCAGGAGGATGAGGGCGAGTTGGACCATGCTGTCCTTGGAGAACTCCGCCTTGCGCTCGTTGTACTGTTGCTCCACCTCGGTGTCCGTCACCACGACCTTGGTCGAGACGACGCCGTTGATGATGCGGTGCTTGATGAGGTCGCGCTTCATGTTCCGCGCGAAGTCTGCTGGGTTCATGTGCTGTAGGGCCAGTTGCTTCTTGAAGTCTTCCTCGCTCAACTGGCGCTTTTCACGAAAGGCCTTGACCTGATCCGCAACCTCAATGTCGGTGACCTTGAGCTTATAGCGGTCGGCATCCTGCACGATGAGGATGTCGTCGATCATCTGATCCAGCAGCTTGCCGCGCAGGCTTTCCACCTGCTGCATCTCCTGCGGAGACAGGGTGCGGCCGCGTATCTGCTCGTACACGGGGCGCATGCGCTCATCGAGTTCATACCGGGTGATGATCTTGCCGTTCACCGTGGCCACGATGCCGTCCAGAACGACATCCGCCGCCTGGGCAGCTCCGGACGCCGCCAGCACGGTCAGCACGGCCAAAGCCAGGGGAAGAAGCAAACCCGTGGGACGAAAAGCCTTGAACCAAGATGCGCGCATGTATTTCCTCGCTCAACCGCAGTGTGGGAAAGTCGCCTGGCCTGCCGACAGGCTCGCCATAACGTTGCAGCTTACCCCGTCTCGTTGCCGCTTGCAACGTCCTGCCCGCCCTGCTGGTCGGGCACCGCCGGTTCAGGCTCGGAGGGCAGATCCTCGTCCTTGCCCTGCTCCAGCAGGCGCCTGCTGACCCTGATCACCGAGGCGTCCACGGCCTTGGCCAGCCAAGCCTCGAAGATCTGCTGCAACCGCTGCTCGACCAGTGCCGCCTCCACCTGGGGATAGGCCTGGGCCACGTCCAGGGTCTGCGCCGCGAGGGCTTCCAGCAGCAACAGGCCCTCGAAAGCTCCGCGGCCGGGGATGACCACCCCCGCGCCCCCTGGCTGGGCGGAATGCAGGGCCTCGGCCCAGCCGGGGTTCAAGAGCTCCCTGGGCACGGTGACCTCCCGCGCCTGGACGCCGGGAAAGGCCGCGACCACGGCCGCCACATTCTTCTGCTGCCGGTAAAGGGACAGGGATTTGTCCACCATCTCCCGGCCGGGGCCGTGGACCACCAGCAGGCGCACGCGCTCCGGCAGGCGGAACTCGGACACGTGCTCCCGGTAGTAGGCCTCGACCTCGCGGTAATCCAGGTGGATCCGGGGGCGCAGCACTAGGCGCTGGAACTTCTCCACCCCGCAGGCGTAGCGCAGGTGCTTGCGCCACATGGCCAGATCGATGAACTCGTCCGTCAGCATCTGCTCGAAGGTGTCGTCGGGATAATCGGCGCGGACCTTGGCCTCTGCCTGGGCGAGTTCCTCGTCGTTCACGTCCTGGCCGCGCTTCTCCAGTTCCTGGCTCACCAGCTCCATGGCGATGAGCCCGCCCACGATCTGGCCATAGGCCTCGCGCAGGGCGCCCACCGTGGGCAGCGTGCCGGAAAGCGCGTCGAAGTGCAGCAGGTCGTACTGGTACTCCAGCATCTCCAGGCGGATGGGCCGACCGTTGACCTTGGCCACCACGCCGACCTCGTCCTGGCCCTTGCGTCCGCAGCCGCACAAAAGGGTCAGAAGCACAAGGGCGAGAAGGGCGGCATGCGCGCGGGCGCGTCGGGGCATCAGGCACCAGCCTTGTCCGGCAGGCTCGCGCCGCCGGGTGAGAGCGTCTCCAGTTCCAAGCGCAAGTACTCCAAGCCTTGGCCCACGTCCAGGCCTTCCGGATAGCGGACCTCAAGCTTGGAGGGCGGCAGGAGCCGGGCCTGGCGCGTGCCCGCCCCGACCCAGGCCACCAGCTGCTCCGGCGAAACGGCCCCGGTCCGCTCGCCCCC
>CAZXZF010000308.1:0-2500 GCA_964645095.1 uncultured Desulfocurvus sp.
TCTGCTGCCTGCCCTACGCCACCATGGAGCCCATCCGCTCCAAGCTGCACGCCTCGTTCCAGTCCGAACGCCTGGAAGTGGACCATGTCTGGATCAACCGCTTCAAGGAGCGCCTCTTCGAGACGCCCGTGGAGTTCCTGGTGCGCCTGGGCAACACGCGCATCACCGGACGCCAGCTCCTGAACCTGGAGATCGGCGACATCATGCTGCTGGACACCGATGCCGAGGACCTGCTTGAGGTCGACATCGAGGGCATCCGCAAGTTCTATGGCGTTCCCGGCAGGGTCAAGGGCAACAAGAGCTTCAAGATCGTCAAGGACGAACAAATCCGCTTCTAGCCCGCAAGACGCAATCACTTCCACGGGCCGCCCTGCGCGGCCCGTTTTGTTGATGACCCTTGACTTCGAGCCTGTTTCAGGTGATTTGCCCTGCACGCACGAAAGCTGCCGCCCGCACGCGGCGCACCGCGCGACCATACCCTTCGGAGGACTTACATCAATGAGCGAACGCACCTTTTCCATCATCAAGCCCGATGCCGTGGCCGCCAAGCAGACCGGCGCCATCATTCAGATGATCCTGGACGCCGGCCTGAGCGTCAAGGCCATGAAGATGATCCGCCTGACCCGCGAGCAGGCCGAGGGCTTTTACGCCGTGCACAGCGCACGCCCCTTCTTCAAGGACCTCGTGGAATACATGATCTCCGGCCCTGTGGTGGTTTCCTGCCTGGAGGGCGTGAACGCCATCGCAGCCTACCGCGACCTCATGGGCGCCACGGACCCGGCCAAGGCCGCCGAGGGCACCATCCGCAAGAACTTCGGCAAGAGCATCGAGGCCAACGCCTGCCATGGCTCCGACGGTCCGGAAACCGCCAAGGCCGAGGTGTCCTACTTCTTCAGTTCCCTGGAAATCGTGGGGTAGAATCATGAACAGGAGCGTCGGCTTCATCGGCGTGGGCAACATGGGCACGGCCATCATCAAGGGCCTGGCCGCCCAGAAGCTCAAGGTGCACGGCTTTGACCTGGACACGGCCAAGCTCAAGGCCCTGGCCAAGGAGGTCGGGCTCAAGCCCGCGGCCTCGACCAAGGACCTTGTGAAAGCCTGCCGCTACGTGGTCCTGGCGGTCAAACCGCAGCACCTGGCCGCTGTTGTCGAAGAAATCGCTCCTGTTTTGACCAAGGGCCACTGCCTGCTGTCCATCGCCGCGGGCGTGACCCAGGAACGCTTGCGCACGCTCTCTGGCGGACGCTGCCCGGTGGTGCGCATCATGCCCAACACCCCGGCCCTGGTGGGCGCGGGCGTGTTCGCCCTGTGCTTCGACGACGCCAGCCTGGACCACGAGCGCCGGGACTTCGTGCGCGCCATGCACGCCCCGCTCGGCCAGGTCCACGAGCTGCCCGAGAAGCTCTTCGACGCCTTCACCTCCGTGGCGGGCTGCGGCCCGGCCTACGTGTTCTATGTCATGGACGCCATTGTCGAGTCCGGGGTGAACCTGGGCCTGACCAGGGCGCAATCGACGCAGATCGTCAAGGCGCTGTTCAGCGGCTCGGCCAAGCTGGCCGAGGAAAGCGGCCTGCACCTGTGCGAGCTGCGCGAGATGGTCTCCTCTCCGGCCGGCTCCACCATCCGGGCCATCATCCACATGGACCGCACCGCCGTGCGCGGCAACATCATCGACGCCGTGGCCGAGGCCTACGACCGCAACGTGGAACTCGGCTAACCGCCACACGCAAGCCAAAACAAGGGCCGCCGGGAGAAATCCCGGCGGCCTTTTTCGTTGCGGGCAACTCAGGTGTTGCGCGCTTACAAGGTGACGAGCACCTTCAGGCCCTGGAGCACAAAAAGGCCCAGCAAGGCAGCAAACACCATGAGTCTAAATATTTTCGTGACTTTCTCTATACTCCATTCCTGCCCCTTGGGCCCGAGTTCGGGCTTCATTTTGGGCTCGCCGAAGTAGATGGCCGCTCCGCCCATGCTGCCCTCAAGGAGCCAGGCGCAGGCGCTCATGGGCCAGCCGGCGTTGGGGCTGTCCATGGCCTTGGCCTCGGCCGGGACACGCCGCATGGCCTCGCGCCAGGGCAGGCGCAAGAGCGCCCCGGCCCCCAGCAGGAGCAGCGCCGTGAGCCGCGCCGGGACGTAGGCCAGGGCATCGTCGGCCTTGGCCGCTGCCCAGCCGAGCGCAGCAAAACGCTCTGTGCGGTAGCCCCACATGGAGTCCATGGTGCTGACGGCCTTGTATGCCCACATAAGCGCCGGGCCGCCCAGGACGAGGTAGAACAGCGGGGCCATGAAGCCGTCGCAGAGGTTCTCGCTCAGGGTCTCGGCCAGGGTGCGGCGCAGCTCCGGCTCGTCCATGCCCGTGGTGTCGCGGCTGACCAGCATGCCCACGGCCTCGCGGGCCTCCTCCAGCCTGCCCTCCTCCATGAGCTCCAGGGCGTCGCGGCCCTCGTCCAGCAGTTCGCCCAGGGCCAGACCGGCATAGGCGAAGTACAGGGAGGCGAGC
>CAZXZF010000309.1:0-1659 GCA_964645095.1 uncultured Desulfocurvus sp.
GCGGTCTTGTCCATGTCGCGGATGCGGATGTACACGTCGCGCTTGCCCACCTCGGCGGGTTCGCAGGCCGTCAGCAGGCTCATGAGCCGCGCGCCGTGGTCCTTCAGGTAATCCAGCACCGGCACCAGTCCGCCGGGCTCGTTGGGCAGGCGCACCCCGATCTGCACGCCGCCCTCCAGGACGCCGGTGATGCGCACCAGCACCTTGAAGATGTCCGAGTCGGTCACGATGCCCACGACCTTGTTGTCCCCGTCCACCACGGGCATGCCGCCGATCTTGTGCTCCAGCATGATCGCCGCAGCGCTGTCCACGGTCTCGCCCTGGCGGATGGTCACGACCTTCTTGGTCATGATGTCCCTCAGCTTGATCTCCGAGAGCAGGTAGTACAGCTCGTGCATGTCCAGCGTGGTGGCCTTGGAGGGCGAGGCGTCCTTGATGTCCCGGTCGCTCACGATGCCCAGCAGCACGCCGTGCTCGTCCACCACGGGCAAGCGGCTGATGCCCTTCTCCTTCATGATCTTGGAGGCCCTCATCATCGAGGTCTCCGGGGTCGCGGTCACGACATCCTTGGTCATCCAGTTTTCGATGAGCATGCCTGTCTCCTGTGCTTCGCCCCTCCCGGAATCAGGGCGGGGCGGTGGTGTCATTTTTGTTGATGATACTCAAGCTTGCGCATGTTGGCTAGCGGAAATTTGGCGGAAAACGAGTGCCCGCGCGGCTCCGAAGGATGTTCGGCGCGGCCCGGTCACGGCTCGGGCGCGGCCCGCGCTTTACCTTCTGCGCGCCAGGGGATAGCATGCCGCCCATGTTCGTTGTGGTCAATGTCGATGATCTGGGCCTGCACGTGGCCGTGCGCCGCGCCGTGGAGGACCTGGCCGGTCTGGCGCGCGTGAGCTCGGCCACGCTCCTGGTCAACGGCCCGGACGCGGCCGCTGCGGCCCGGCTGTGCGAGGGCGGGTCCTCCTCAGGGGCTGGTGCGCTCGGCATCGGGGTGCACCTGAACATTCTTCGTGGCCGCCCGGAAAGCCCGGCGCACGAGATTCCGGGCCTTGTGGGGCCTTCCGGCCTGTTTTTGGGCGACTATGTGGCGCTGTTCAAGCGCTACTTAAGCCGCGCCTTCACCCCGGAGGACGCCGAGCGCGAGTGGACGCGCCAGGTGGAGCGGGCGCTGGAGCTGGGCGTCAGGCCCACGCACCTGGACTCCGAGAAGCACATCCACGTCTGGCCGGGGCTGTTCGAGGCCGCCTGCCGCGTGGCCGAAAGGTTCGGCATCGGCTGGGTGCGCAGGCCCGTGGAGCTGGTCTCGCCCCTGCGCTGGGACAAGGGCGCCCGCCGCGCCCGCGTCCTCAATTTCTTCGCCCTGTGGCACCAGTTGCCCAAGGCCCAGGGCCTGCATGGGGTGGCCTGCCCGCAATGCGTGTTCGGCGTGGCCGACCAGGGGGCCAGCCTGTTGCCGGGGCGGCTTGGTGCGTATATGAAGCGGGTGCGGCCCGACGTGCTGGAGGTGGTCTGCCACCCCGGCGCGCCCATGCCCGAGGAGCTGGCAGGCGCTGGCCCGCTGCCCGCAGAGTACGGGCCCATGCGCATCAGCGGCCAGTGGCGGCTGGAGCGCGACGCCCTGGCCGCACCGGGCTGGGACGCGGTGCTCGCCAGCGCCGG
>CAZXZF010000309.1:1759-3661 GCA_964645095.1 uncultured Desulfocurvus sp.
CCGAATATCGAGACCAGTAACGCGAGAAACAACGGGATACCGAGCATGTCACGATCCGACCTGAACTGCCCCAAGAACGGCTCCCTGGCCCAGGCCGGGCCTGCCCGGTCTTGGCCTGTGGAAGTCAGCATCGTCACGCCCATGCACAACGAGGAGCTCTGCGTGCGCGAGTTCCACAGCCGCATCGGCGCGGCGCTTCAGGGGTTGGGCGCAACGTATGAGATCGTGCTGGTGAACGACGGCAGCACGGATTCCACGCCCGAGATCATCCGCGAGCTGGCCGCCGGCGACCCGCACCTGGTCGGCGTGTTCCTGGCGCGCAACCGCGGCCAGTGCACGGCCATCTATGCGGGCATCCAGCACTCCTGCGGCAAGTATGTGGTCATCATGGACGGCGACCTGCAGCACCCGCCCGAGGAAGTCCCGAGCCTCATCGAGAAGATCCGCGAGGGCTATGAGCTGGTCAAGGGCGTGCGCCAGAAGCGCCAGGAGTCGCTGTTCCTGCGCCGCATCCCGAGCCTTGTGGCCAACTATCTCATGCGCGCCACCAGCAAGTGCGACATCCACGACATGGGCGGGCTGTCCTGCATCGAGGGCGACCTGGCGCGCTCGCTCAAGCTGCGCGAGGGCCAGCACCGGCTCATCCCGGCCCTGGTGTACGGCCAGGGCGGCGCCGTGTGCGAGGTGCCCACAAGCGCGCCCCCGCGCTTCGCGGGCAAGAGCCACTACGGCATCGGCCGCAGCATCGACGTGCTCTTCGACATCGTGCTGTTGTGGTTCCAGAACTCCTACAAGCAGCGGCCCGTGTATCTCTTCGGGCGCATCAGCCTGTGGCTGTTCCTCCTGGCCTCGCTGACCATGGTCTGGCTCCTGTACGAGAAGCTTTTCCTTGGCGTGCACATGGGCACCCGCCCGCCGTTTCTGGGGGCCGTGCTGTTCTACCTGTCGTCGCTTGGGTTCATGAGCACCGGGCTGATCCTGGAGGTGCTGGTGAACACCCATGACGTGGCCAGCGGCAACATGCCCTTCAAGGTGCGCGAGGTGGTGCGCGGCCACTTGCCCGGCCAGATGACCGACCCCCGCGATTAACAGGCCGCCAGGCCAGCACGTTGCGAAGGACGTCGCCATGCAGATCGGCCTGCTCCAGATCAATCCCGTGGTGGGCGACATCATTGGCAACGCCGCGCGCATCGAGGCCGCCTACACAACGGCCCAGGCCGCTGGCGCAGACCTCTGCCTGACCCCGGAGCTGGCGCTCACCGGGTATCCCCCGCGCGACCTGCTGCTGTACCAGGGCTTCTGCCGGGCCGCCTTTGCCGAGGCCCAGGCCCTGGCGCGCCGCCTGCACGAGCGCTTCCCCGAAGGTCCGGCCCTGGTGCTCGGCTGCCCGGAGCCCAATGCCTCGGGCCAGGGCAAGGCCCTGTTCAACGCCGCCCTGTGGTGCGAGGGGGGAAGCATCCGCGCGCGCATCCGCAAGTCGCTCTTGCCCACCTACGACGTCTTTGACGAGGCGCGCTACTTCGAGCCCGGCCCCGTGTCCTCCGAGGAAGGGGGGGCCTCAGGGGTGGTGGAGTACCGGGGCCTGAAGCTCGGCGTGACCATCTGCGAGGACCTCTGGAACGACAAGGACTACTGGCCGCACCGCCTGTACCCCGTGGACCCGGTGGAGGCCGCCGTGGCCGCCGGGGCGCAGGTTCTGCTGAACCTCTCGGCCTCGCCGTTCAGTTTGCGCAAACAGGCGCTGCGCCGGGACATGCTCTCGGCCATCGCCAAGAAGCGGGGCCTGCCGCTGGTGTACTGCAACCAGGTGGGCGGTAACGACGAGCTGGTCTTTGACGGCCGCAGCGCGGTCTACGGCCCGGACGGGACCACTCTGGCCCGGGCCGCAGGCTTTGCCGAGGA
>CAZXZF010000310.1:0-3661 GCA_964645095.1 uncultured Desulfocurvus sp.
AGAAGCAGCCTGCGGTGGCAGCCGCGCGGGTTGTCCTCGCCGCAGGTCAGGGCCAGGCAATAGCCCTTGTTCAGGCCGTCCAGCAGCCGTTTTATGCCGACCTGGAAGCCTTCCGTGGCCGCGATGCGGTCGTAGAGCACATAGCCCTCGTCGTCGTAGAAGCCGGGGTTGTCGGGCATGCCGCCCAGGTCCCGGCCCAGGTACAGGTAGCGCAGGCCAGAGGCCGTGGCCGCAGCCTCGATCTGGTCCTTGTTGAAGTGCGGGGTGTAGCTGGCGTACGGCTTGGAGCGCACGTCCACCAGCACCTGGATGCCGTGGGTGCGCAGGTTGGACAGAAAGGACTGCAGCGGCAGGTTGGAGAACCCGGCGGTGTACACGGTGCCTGCAATGCAGCCCGGCGATTCTGGCGTGTCCTGTCCAATCATGCCAAGAGTCTATACGGAGCACCTGTATCCGTCAAGCTGTTTCGCGCGCGGTCGGGGCTTGCGGCCTGGGGCCGGGCAATGTACTGTGCGCCGCAGAATCGCCCTGAACAGACCGTCCTGAACAGGCCGTCCTGAACAGGCCGTCCTGAACAGGCCGCGCGCACAGCCCGTGCCCATCCACTGCCCACAAGGAGGCCGCCCATGCCGCTCAAGGATTACCAGGACGCCCTGACCCGCCTGCAAAAGGGCCTGGCCCAGGCCTACAAGGACTCGCCCCAGGTGCTCAACGTGCCCGGCCAGTCCGTGGCCTGCAAGGTGGACCCGCACTACTACCTGGCGCTGGAGCCGGTGTTCCTGATCCTCCTGGCGCGCTGGGCCGTGTCCTTCCCGGAGGCGGTGCTGGAGACCCTGTCCCGCACCGGCAACGTCATCGTGTGCAAGCCGCTGTCCACGCACATGATCCCGCTCTCCGTGACCTGGGACAGCCAGGACTTCGAGGTCCAGGCCGTGTTCCTCCTGGCGGATTTCGTGGACCGCGCGCTCATGCTTTATGCTGGCGTGCCCCAGCCGCTGCCCGTGTCCGACCTGCGCATCCGCACCGCCGACCGCGCCGCAGTGGAGGCCTTCTTCGGCACGTCCACCCCGCCCCAGGGCCTGGCCTACCTGTAGTCTCAGCTCATTGTACGCCGCAAAAAAAGGGCGATCCACCAAACGCATGGTGGGTCGCCCTTTTGCCTGCGCTACAAAGCGCGCCTGGTCGCGGGGGCTAGTGTCGTGTCCTCGAAATTAGTTCATGCAATGCGAACCAGCACTTTGCGGGGATCATTGAATTTGTTTCCGCAAAATGCCTTTAAGGATGCGTTAAAAGCAAACACCTTCTTCGAGGACGCGACACTAGTCGTCGCTGGCGTTGGGGCACTTGGGCCGCAGCATGCAGACGGCGCAGCCGTCGCTGTAGGGCATGCGCGTGAACACCGCGAACTGGCGGTTCACCGTGCCTTCCTTGTTCCAGACCAGCCCCAGCTTCTCGAAGGCTTTCAAAATGCCTGCGGTGGGCTTGGGCAGGGGCGCGCAGCCCTTGTCGGCCAGCTCGGGCACCACGTTCTGGGCGGCGCTCATGACCATGTGGATGGCCAGGTTGTGGAAGGACATGCCCGCGCCCGGCGAGTCCTGCCAGACGCCCTCGATTTCGTCCTCCACGGGTTCCTCCAGCCAGATGAGGAGGTGCCCGCCATCGCCCGGCGCTGCCGGGTCGGTGATCTTGTAGGAGCGCAGGTACTTCTCGGCCCAGCCGTCGAAGCGCGGCTCCAGCTCTTCCAGCAGGTCGTGCTCGATGCGCGTCTCGCCGGACAGCTCGCAGTAGGTGAACAGGTCGAACTCCGGGCGGGCGTCGAGG
The DNA here is from genome assembly GCA_964645095.1 of uncultured Desulfocurvus sp. Classification (GTDB taxonomy): domain Bacteria; phylum Desulfobacterota; class Desulfovibrionia; order Desulfovibrionales; family Desulfovibrionaceae; genus Humidesulfovibrio. Next base: position 1,822 of record CAZXZF010000310.1, read on the forward strand.
GCCTCCACCTGGATGGGGCCAACGGGCTTCTTGGCGGTCGGCTTCACCGTCGGCTTCGCCGCTTTATTGGGGGCAGCGTCCGGCTTCGCCGTCTTTTTTGGGGCGGCGTCCGGCTTCGCCGTCCTTTGGGTGGTGGCGGCTTTCTTCTCTGCGGTCTTGGCGGCAGCGGGCTTTTTCAATGCGGGCTTCTTTGTCGTGGGCATGCGGAGTTCCTCTCTTGGCCTTATGCGGCCTCTTTGTCGGCCAAAAGCGCGGCCTTGAGCGATTCGTCCAGGGTCGGATGGGGGAACATGAAGCCTTCGGCGTCCTCGCGGGTCCAGCCCTGCTGGATGATCAGCGTGGCGAAGCAGGCCAGGCGCGACACGCCCGCGCCCACCGCCGTGATGCCAGCGATCTTGCCGTCGCGCCAGACGCATTTGACAAAGCCCGCCGTGGCGGCGTGGGCCTGGGCCATGGGGTTGGCGATGAGCTGCGCGCGGGAGACGAGCACGGACGAGCCCAGGGCCTTGGCTTCCTCGGCCATTATCCCTGCGCGGAAGACCTCGGGCGCGCCGTAGAGGATGCTCGGCACCGGGCCGGACTCGTAGGGCTTGGCCGTGCGGCCAAGCAGCCGCTCCACCGCATAATGGGCCTGGTGGCTGGCGGCGTGGGCCAGCAGCATGCGCCCGTTGACGTCGCCCACGGCAAAGACGCCTGGCGCGGCCAGCAGGTGCGCGTCGGTCTTGATGTAGCCCGCGCCGGTGAGGGTCGCGCCCAGGGCGTCAAGCCCCAGGTCTGCGGTGTTGGGCCTGCGGCCCACGGCGATGAGCGCGCAGTCCGCGCTGAGCTCCTCGCCGCCTTCCAGAACAAGCACGGCCTGATCGCCGCGCGTCTTGACCGAGGCCACCTTGACGCCGAGGCGCAGGTCCCAGCCCTGGCGCTTGAACACGGATTCCAGCGTCTTGCTGACCTCCGGGTCCTCGGCCCCGGCCAGGCGCTTTATTGCGTCCACCAGGATGATCTTGGCACCCATGCGCTGCGCGGCCTGGGCCATCTCCAGCCCGATGAAGCCGCCGCCCACCACGATGAGGCGTTGCGGCATCTCGGGCAAGGCCAGCAGGCCGGTGGAGTCGAGCACGCGTCCATTGCCAGAGGTGTAGTCCGGGGTCAGGCCCGGAAAGCTGCCGGGCCGAGAGCCCGTGGCCACCAGCAGGTTGCGGTAGTTGAGGGCCTTGGGGCCATCGGCGGTGGCGACCTCCAGGCTGCCAGCCCCGGTGATGCGACCCCGACCGGCCACGAGGTCCACTCCCAGGGCGGCCAGGCGGGCGGCCATGGCCTTGCGCGTGGCCGCGATGTACTTGTCCTTGCGCATCTGCAGCGCGGCGAAGTCGATATGGACGCTGCCCGTGGCCACGCGCATCCTGGTCTGCGCGGCCAGTTCGTCCACGGCCTCGGTGGCGCCGAGCCAGAGCTTGGTCGGGATGCAGCCCCGGTTCAGGCAGGTGCCGCCGAGCTCACCAGCCTCCACCAGCGCGGTCTTGAGCCCCGAGCCTGCGGCCTCGATCGCGGCATCAAAGCCGCCGGGACCGCCGCCCAGGATCACCAGATCATATGTCGTTGCCATATATCCCTACGGATCGTCCTACAGGTTGTCCTTACAGGTCATCCGTCAGTTCCATGTTGCGGGCGGCGCGGGTCTCGTCCAGGCGCGTCACCGGCAGGGTGGTCGGCGCGTTGTGGGCCAGCTCCGGGTTGGCCCGGGCCTCGGCCAGAAGCGCGATCAGGTCGTCGGCGAACTGGTCGAGCGTGTCCAGGCTCTCGGTCTCGGTGGGCTCGAACATGAGCGCCTCTTTCACGATGA
>CAZXZF010000311.1:0-3607 GCA_964645095.1 uncultured Desulfocurvus sp.
GACCACGTTCAGGCCGTTGCCCGCGTCCTCCATCTTGCCGAGAATGAGCCCGGCGTTCAGGCAGCCGAACTTCACGTCGCTCTCGGTCTGGATCACCGCGTCCACGGGCACGAGGTAGTTCTCGCCGGCCACCTGGATGCCGTGCCCGGCGTAGTAGAACAGGCCCACCCCGCCCTGGCGCAGCTTGAGGCCGAACTCGCGCGCCGCGGCCTCCATCTTCTGGTGGCTGGCGTCGGTCAAAAGGGTCACGTCAAAGCCGAGCCCCTTCAGGGCGCTCGCCATGTCGCGCGCGTCGTTGACGGGGTTTTTCAGCGGTGCGGCCTTGTAGGCGGAGTTGCCGATGACCAGGGCCGTGCGGAGCTCCGCGTTGCCAGCCGGTGCGGCCTGGGCCGCTGCGGTCAGCAGGCACAAGGCCAGCAGCGCGAACAGGACGCGGGACAGCGGCCGCATGGACATGGCGGGAACCTCACAGGATATTTGCGAGGATGCTACCAAAACCGTTCAGGATTGCAAAGGAATTCCGATACCCCAGCTGGGCCTATTGCACCACCCAGACCGCGCAGTTCTTGGCGTTGTGCACCAGCTTGCTGGACACGCTGCCGAAGAGGAACTCCTCGCCCTTGGTCAGCCCCCGGCGGCCCACCACCAGGGTGCCGAAGCCGCCCTCCTGCTGCACGTCGAGGATGGTCTGGGCGATGCTCGGCTCCGCGCTGCACAGAACCGTGCGCTCGCTCACCGCCGCGTCCGGAATCCCGGCGGCCACAAGCCGTGTGCGGGCGGTCTTGAGGAAGTCGAACACCCGTTCGTGGTCCAGCTGGCATTGGGCCAGCCAGGCGGTCTCGGTGTCGAAGCGGTCGCGGTTCGGGGCGCGCTCGATGTACAGAAGCGTCACGCGCACGTTCGGGGCGCCCCCCAGGATGGTGGCGGCGTAGTCCACGGCGCGCAGGGCGTTGTCGGATGCGTCCACGCTGATGAGGATGTTCTTGAAGTCCATGTGCCCCTCCATTTCGCCCGCCGGGACGGGGTGTCAGACCCGGCGCAGGTTGTCCAGACAGGGTTCCAGATCGGCCAAGAGTTCCGGCACGCTTTCGTAGAAGACCTCGGACTCGGCCGAGTAGTGCATGAGCACCAGGTTCAGGTCCTCGGGCACGTAGGGGAAGAGCTTCTTCAGGTTCACCACGCGGTGCCGGAAGAACAGGGCGCAGTCGGCCTCGGTGATGCCCAGGCCCCCCGCGTCCACCTCCTGGATGGTGTGCACGCCCTTGCCCGTGATGAAGGACAAAATGTTGCCCAGGCCGAAAAGGTCCAGGCCGAAGGGGTTCTCCACGGAGTCGTAGCCGTAGTCGAAGTCGATCCAGCAGTAGTCGCCCGTGGCGTAGTCCACGTAGAGGTGGTCGCGGCGGATGTCGCCGTGGGTCTCGCCGTTTTCGTGCAGGTGGTGGATGGCCCGGCAGGCGCCGATGTAGCGCTCCAGGATGCCGGGGAAGAGATCAAAGAAGTACTCGCGGTGGTCGAGGTGGATGTCCTCGATGTTCAGGTCCAGCCTGCGCCCGGCCACGCGCCGGAGCACGCGCACCAGGTTGCCGCGCTCGTCCTTGAAGGTCTCGCCCTGCATGAAGCGCGGGTCGCCCGCAACCAGGCGCAGGATGCGCGCCTCCTTCACGGCGCTGCGGTGGCAGGTGATGGTCAGCTGCCCGATGTGCTGGTCGAAGGACTCCTGGAACTCGATCTTGAGGATGCGGTACTCGCCGGACTGAAGCTCGATGCAGCGCTTGACCCAGAACTTGGGGTCCTCCATGCCGAAGCGCCGCTCCTTCTCGTCGCCCATGACCAGATAGTGGCGGCCGCCCACGGCTATGACGTCGCCGTAGCCGATGTTCATGAACTCCGTGGTGTCCGTGAAGACCGTGCCGTAGGTGCGCACGCTGACTGGAGGCTGGAAGCGTTCGATGAGTGCGCGGACGGATTCGGGCATGGCGCGGCTCCTCTTTCAGCTATGACCTGAAAATAAAAGGGATCGCCCGTCCCGTCAAGATGATCCGCGGATTTTCGGTCCTGCGTGCGCCAGCTATTTTCCGAAGGGGCACTTCGGATACACGCAGGTGCGGCAGTTCAGGCAGAACCCGCCCTCGGCCATCTGCGCCAGGTCCCGGCGGCTGATCGCCACACCGGCCAGCACGCGCGGCAAGAGGATGTCGAAGCTGGTGGCCTTGTGGAACAGCGCGCAGGCCGGAACGCCCATGACCTTCGCCTGGCCGGCCGGACAGGACAGGCGGCCGAGCAGGGTCATGGCCCCGGGCAAAAGCGGCGCGCCGTAGAGCATGTCCGCCAGGCCCGCGGCCATGAGCCCCTTGCGGGTCACGTCGTCCGGGTCCACCGAGAGCCCGGCAGTGGTGATGATGAGGTCCGCGCCCTGGGCCAGCAGCTTGCCCACGGCCTCGGCTATCTTGTCCGTGTCATCGGGCACGATGGCCTCGGCCACGACGGTCGAGCCCAGGCGTTCGATCTTTTCCCGAACGATGGGCGCGAAGCGGTCCTCGATGAGCCCCTGGAAGACCTCGGTGCCCGTCACCAGCACGCCGACCTTGGCGGGCAGGAGCGGGGCCACGCGGAACAGCGGGCCTGCGGCCAGCACGGCCTGGGCGCGGCGGAAGTTCTCGGCCGAAAGATACAGCGGGATGGCCCGCGCCCCGGCGAGTTCCTTGCCCGCCTCGGCCAGCACCCCGTGGTGGCGGCTGGCGGCCATGACGTCGGGCACCAGGTTGAAGGCCTCCAGCCGCTCGCGGTCCAGCAGGAGCACGCCGGTGGCCGCGGCGCGGAAGTTGATCTTGCCCTCGCGCGGGCTCTCGTCAAAGACCACGTTGTCCCCGGCCATGAGCCGGGCGAAGGCCAGCGCGGCCTCGTTCTCGTGGATGAAGCCGGTGGGCGTGTCCTGTTCCGGGTAGACGTGCGCGCGGCCCATCTGCTGCAGGCGGCAGACGTCGCCTCCGGTCAGCTGCTGCCCGGCCCGGAACTCCACCCCCTTGGACTCGCCGGGCACGATGCGCGTCATGTCGTGCAGGGCGCGCCGACCCACGGCCTCGGCCACGGGAACCACGGTGAGGGGCGGCTCCAGGGCCTCCACAGGCGCGCCCAGGTACGGGGCCTCGCCCTGGCAGCCCCGGCAGATGGCCCCGTCCGAGGCCGGGTAGGCCTCGGCGCAGATGGGGCACAGCCCCACGCGGCCCATGCCCGTGTGCTTGCGCCCGCGGTCGCTCATCTGGATGGGCGCCAGCGAGCAGAGGGCTTCGCCCGCGGCCTCGATCTCGGCAAACAGCCTGTCCGTGTCCTGGTCAGCCTTCTTTTTCAGCTTGAGGAACCAGGAGCGTACCTCGCCAAAGTCGTTCATCTTTCCGACATCGAGCCAGACCCGGAAGCCCGCGCCGGTGTGCTTGTCATACAGGGCCAGGGCGTAGCGGCCCAGGTTCAGCACGCGCACCCAGCCGTTGCCCACGGTGCAGGGGGTGAGAATTTGAACGGCGTCGGGCAGGCATTTGGGCGTTTCCACCACGGCGTCAAAGAGCGTGCCCGCGGGCAGCTGGCGGCGCGCCAGCTCCACCATGTAGCC
>CAZXZF010000312.1:0-3596 GCA_964645095.1 uncultured Desulfocurvus sp.
ACGCCGCCTTCTGGGAACATGTGGTACTCGCCGGAAAGCGGGCCGTTGAGCACGCCGGAGGTGTCCGGGAAGAGCGTGATGGGCACGTTCATCAGGGCCGCCAGGCGCTTGAGCTCTTCCATGTCCGCAGGCTCGACCCAGCCGGGGATGACGTTGACCTTGCCGTTCTTCTTGCCCGTGGACTCACTGATCTCGGTCATGCCCTTGACCATGTTCGAGAAGCCGGTGACGTGGGAGCCGATGTAGCTCGGCGTGTTGCAGTAGATGACGTGCTTGCCCCCCGGCACGACGCCGGACTTCTCCGCCTTGTCGCGGATCTGCTTGATGTCGTCGCCGATGGTCTCGGACAGGCAGGTGGTGTGCACGGCGATGACTTCCGGCTCGTAGACCGTGAAGATGTTTTCGATGGCCTGGAGCAGGTTGGCCTGGCCGCCAAAGACGCTGGCGCCCTCGGTGAAGGAGCTGGTGGCGGCGCTGATGGGCTCCTTGTAGTGCTTGGTCAGGGCGCTGCGGTGATAGGCGCAGCAGCCCTGGGAGCCGTGGCTGTGCGGCAGGCAGCCGTGGATGCCCAGTGCTGCGTACATGGCGCCGATGGGCTGGCAGGTCTTGGCCGGGTTGATGACCAGGGCGCTGCGCTCGTTAATTTCCTTGGGTGTGTGTCTGAGCAACATGGTATGATCCTCGCTATTCCCAGACGTAGGTGGCCGAGAGTTCGGGGTTCTCCTGCCAGGGGGCCAACATGTAGCCCCAGACCTTGCTGTTCACCAGGCGGTCGATTTCCTTGTAGAAGTTCACCGCGCCCTTGAATCCGGCATAGGGTCCGCCGTAGTCGTAGCTGTGCAATTGCTTGAGCGGGATGCCGAGCTTCTGGATGGAGTACTTCTCCTTGATGCCCGCGCAGAAGAGGTCGGGCTTGATCAGCTCCACCAGCTTTTCGGCCTCGTACTGATTGAGGTCGTCGATGACGAGGGTGCCCTTGTCCATGTCCGGGATCAGGCCCTTGTAGTCCTTGAACTCGAACCCGGCCTCTTCGAGGGCCTTCAGTTCCTCGGCGCTCTTGCGCGGTGAGTAGCGCTCGGGGTCGGCCTCGACCTCGATCTCCTCGATGTTGCGGGAGTCGGCATCGACCTTGAGCGTCGGGATGACTTCGCGGCCCTCGTAGTCGTCGCGGTGGCCGAACTCGTAGCCCGTGCTGACGGTCTTCATGCCCAGCTCGCCAAAGAGCTCCATGTAGTGGTGCGCGCGCGAGCCGCCGACAAAGAGCATGGCTGTCTTGCCCTCGGTGCGGGGCAGGATGTCGCCCAGGGCGGCCTTGACCGCAGGCATCTCCTCGGCAATGACGGCCTCGATGCGCTCGATGAGGGCCTTATCGCCAAAGTACTGCCCGATCTTGCGCAGGCTCTTGGCCGTGGCCTCGGCCCCGATGAAGTTCACCTTGATCCAGGGGATGCCGTACTTGGTCTCCAGCATGTCGGCCACGTAGTTGATGGAGCGGTGGCACATGACGCAGGACAGGTCGGCCTTGTGCGCGCTGGCGAACTGGTCGTAGGTGGAGTTGCCGGAGAAGGTCGATATCCCGGTGATGCCGCAAGCCTTAAGGATGCGGTCGATCTCAAAGCCGTCGCCGCCGATGTTGTACTCGCCCAGCAGGTTGATCTTGTACTCGCCGGGCTTTTCGGCGTCGTTCTGGCCCACCAGGTGCTTGAAGACCTGGTTATTGGCGATGTGGTGGCCCGCGGACTGGCTGACGCCCTTGTACCCCTCGCAGGAGAAGGCGAAGACGTTGCAGTCGCCGAACTTTTCCTTCATCTCCCTCGCCACGGCGTGGATGTCGTCGCCGATGAGGCCCACCGGACAGGTGGCGAACACCGCGATGCCCTTGGGGTGGAAGAGGTCGTAGGCCTCCTGGATGGCGGCCTTGAGCTTCTTCTCGCCGCCGAAGATGATGTCCGAGTCCTGCATGTCCGTGCTGAAGCAGTAGGTCATGTAGTTCTCGCCGTTCTCGCCCGCGTCGGTCTGGTTGCGCCGCGTGAGCCAGGCGTAGAAGCTGCAGCCGATGGGCCCGTGCACCAGGTTCACGATGTCCCGCGTCGGCCCCATGATGACGCCCTTGCAGCCGGCGTAGGTGCAGCCGCGCATGGTGATGATGCCGGGGATGGTGCGCACGTTGGCGGTGATCTCCGGGGTGGTGTTGGACAAAGCCTCATTGATGAGGATGGACGAGGCGCGCTTGCGGGCCACCTTGGGGGGATACTTCCTCAGCATCTCCTCCTTGACCTCGGCGGGGGTCCACTGGGCGGGCTTGTTCTGTATGGCCATTGTGTCGGCTCCTTACCCTTAATGATGACGGGCCGTTAGATGATGGACTTTTCGCCGGATTCGGCGGTGCGCACGCGCACGGCGTCGGCCACGGGCAGCACGAAGATCTTGCCGTCGCCGGGCTTGCCGGTCTGGTTGACCTCAATGAGGGTCTTGACCACGGCCCCCACGGCCTTGTCCGGCACCACCACGGAGACCACGCGCTTTGGGTACAGCTTGCCGCGCTCGCCCAGGAGCGCCACGGCCTCTTCGTAGCCGCTGGCCGCGCCCTGGAGCACGTGGGGATTGGCCAGGCCCACGCCCCTGCCCTGGGCCTCGTGGGCGAAGAAGCCGTCAATGCCGGCGTCGGTCAGGGCCTGCTTGGTGCGGTTCATCATGTTCATGCGCACCACCGCGATGACTTCCTTCATGGCCTTACGCCTCCTCGGGTGTGGCCGTTTCGCAGACGCCGGAGCTCACGGTGTAGACCTCGTCCACCGGGCTGATGAAGATCTTGCCGTCGCCAAAGGCGCCCTTTTTGCCGGAGCGGGCGGCGTTCATGATGGTCTCGATGACGAAGTCGCGGTCGGCGTTCTTGACCACGCTCAGGAGCATGGTCTTGGGGATCTCGTCGTAGGTGACCTCGCCGATCTTGATGCCGCGCTGCTTGCCGCGCCCGGCCACGGAGAACTTGGTCACTGCGGGGAATCCGGCGTCCATGAGGGCGGCCAGGACGTCGTCGGCTTTTTCGGGACGGACGATTGCTCTCACCATGATCATATGCGCTTCCTCCTTGTGTTCGCGTGCAGGTTAGATGGCTTCCATGAGGCCGAAGTCCATGAGCAGCTTTTCCAGGCTCTCCATCTCCAGCGGCTTCGGGATGACGTAGTTCGTGTTCCCGTCGATGGCCCTGGCCAGGCTGCGGTAGTGGTCGGCCTGGCCTGCCGCGGGGTCGAACTCGATGACGGTCTTGCGGTTGATCTCCGCGCGCTGGACCATGTTGTCGCGGGGCACGAAGTAGATCATCTGGGTGCCGATCTGGCGCGCCAGCTCCTGGATCATCTCCTTCTCGTTGTCCACGTTGCGGCTGTTGCAGATGAGCCCGCCCAGGCGCACGGTGCCGGATTGCGCGTACTTCATGATGCCCTTGCAGATGTTGTTGGCCGCATACATGGCCATCATCTCCCCGGAGCAGACGATGTAGATCTCCTCGGCCTTGCCGTCGCGGATGGGCATGGCGAAACCGCCGCAGACCACGTCGCCCAGGACGTCGTAGAAGGCGTAGTCCAGGTCCTCGG
>CAZXZF010000313.1:0-3582 GCA_964645095.1 uncultured Desulfocurvus sp.
CCCGTGGGCTCGTCGCCCTGGATGCCGCCCTGGATCATCACCGTGGGGCCGGGGGTCTCGCCCTGGATGAAGACCACGCCAAGGGGGTACTGCGTGCCCTCAAAGAACACGAAGCCGCTTTTGACGGAGGCCTGACACGGCCCTGCAGGCGCGAGGAAGACCAGGGCGAGGAGGAGGCTAATTGCCCAGTGCGTATGTCTCGCCAAAGATGAGATCCCCTTCGGAGGTCTTGATCTCGATGCGCAGACCCAGAGCCTCTCGGCGGGTCAGGCCTTCGGGGATGGGGGCGCTGGTGGAGATGCGTTTGTAGCGCTGGATCTGGTAGGTCAGGTCCTGGGCCGGGACGTTGAGCGGCGTCAGGCTGCCGTCGTTGCGCAGGAGCAGCAGGCGGATGTCGCCGGAGAGGGAGCCGCTGGCGCGGTTGTTCAGGTCAAAGGTGACGCTTAAGCTCTGCGCGCCGACCTGCCCCCGGAAGCTCTCCACGGTCATGGCCCCGGTGTTGACCAGAGAGAAGGCCCGCTGGGCCACGGCGGACAGGGACTTGTCATCGGCCTGGGCCTGGCCCTTGGCTGCGCCCGGCTCCTTCCCGAGCCCCTGGGATTTCTGGATCTTGTCGAGGTTCCCGAGGCGTTCCATGGACACCTGGGCCTCGGCCAGGCTGGACTCCAGGCTGCGGCGCTCGGTCAAAAGCGCGCGGTAGCCCACAAAGGAGCGCAAGCCCACGGCCAGCCCCACCACAACGAGCAGGGCCACCACCCCGGCCACCCAGAGCAGCAGCTTGAGCCGCCTGGGGCTGACCCGGAAGGTTTTCACATCCGAGTCGTCGCGCATGAACAGGACGCTGAAATTGCTGTCCTTGGTCACATCTTGCTCCAGGTTTCACTCAGGATGACAAAGGAGTCGCCCTTGGGTGCGACGACCAGCGTCTTCTGGCCCCGGTCCGACTGCCCGGCGGAGTCCTCATAGGTCTGCACGAAGCTGACCTTGAAGCCCTTCTGGTGCATGGCCACCTCGACCTTGTCGGCGGCGATGCGCGTGGGCGTCTTGGCTGCCCACAGCGCGGCCTTGTAGTCGCGCATGGCCTTGGCGTTGGTCTGTTTGCCGTTGCTGGCGTCCTCGGCGTAGTAGCCCATGTACTTGTCCACGTCCGCGGCCAGCCAGGCCTCCAGCCAGCCCTTGAGCAGGCGGTCCATCTCGGCGCGCTTGGTGGAGAGGTAGCGGGCCTCAAGCCCGGGCGAGGCCTCGGTGTACTCGCCGCCCACGATGCGCCAGGAGCCGTCCTTATCCTTCTGCCAGTAGAAGCGCTTGCCCACGGCCGAGATGAGGTCCTGGGTGCGGTAGTACTGCTCAAAGGTGGTGACCCAGTAGTCCGGGCCCTGGATGACGCGCACGTTGTCGACCATGACGTGGATCCAGGGCTGGCGGCTGAAGATGTTCTGCTTGTTGTTCTTGAAGGCCGCAAAGCTCACGCCCTCGGTCTGGGCGAACTTCTCGGGCTGGAAGTAGTCGAAGAAGTGGTCGCTCTTCTTCTGCCAGTCGCCTGCCCATTGGCGCACGCGCTCGGCCAAAAGATGCGCGGTCTGCTCCGCCGGACCGGCGTCCTTGCTCCAGGAGAGCTTCTTGGCGATGACCACGGGCGTGCCAAAGGGGATGTGCCCGTTCAGGGCCGAAATGTCCTGGGCGGTCAGGGCCACGCAGCCGCGCGTGTCGTTGCTGACGAACTGCTTGCCCCGGCCGTGGATCCAGATGCCGTACCCGGTCTTGCCCTTGAGGCGGTCCACGGGATTCGGGTAGTTCAGGCTGAAGGCGTGGTCGCCGTAGAGGGCGTAGTCGAGCTTGCCGGGGACCTTCTCTTCCACGAAGTAGACGCCCTCGGGGGTGCGCTTGTCGCCCTCGCGGGTCTTGTCGCCGGGTGCGGAGCCGGTGGTGCAGGCCAGCTTGCGCGAGACCTCCAGCGGGCTCTTCTTCGTGAACATGAAGAAGGTCTGGGAGTCCTTGTCGATGCCGATCATGAGCTCCGGCACCCCGGTGTGCGAGGAGACCTGGGTGACCCAGCCGGGAGCGCCCGCAGCAGAGGCAGCGACAGGACCAGCGGCCAGACCCAGGCTGGGCAGCAGCGCCAGAAACGCGAGAAGTGTTGCGATGCGTACGACTTTCAAAGGCTCTTCCAGGTCTGTTTCGGCGTCCGTTTTATAAAGTCCCGCGCGAACTTGGGGACGCCCGTTGTTGGAAGACTAGCCCTTGGCTGCGGCCAAAAGCTCGTTGCGCGTAAAAATGGACTGAAGCGCCAGACCGGCCTCGGCCAGGCGCTCCGGCCCGCCCTCTTCGCGGTTCAGCACGCAGAGCACGGCCCCGACCTTGAACCCGGCCGCGCGCAGGCGCTCGGCCGAGGTGACAAGCGTGCCGCCGGTGGTGACCACGTCCTCCAAAAGGGCCACGGTGTCGCCCTGCTGGAAGTTCTTCAAGCCCTCGAGGTACTGGTCGGTGCCGTGGCCCTTGGAGGCCTTGCGGATGATCATGGCCGGCAGGGGGCAGCCTTCCAGGTGCGAGAGCAGGCTCACGGCGGCCACCAGCGGATCGGCCCCCAGGGTCATGCCGGCCACGCCCTGCGCGCCCGAGCCCTGGAGCATGGAAAGGAACAGCTTGCCGATGAGATAGCCGCCCTCGGGGTGGAGCGCCGTCTGCTTGCAATCGAAATAATAGTCGCTCTTCTTTCCGGAGGTGAGGGTGACCTCGCCCTGGACATAGGACAGCGCCATGAGATGACGCGCAAGCTTGGCCTTCAAATCATTCACAATTACTCCTGACTCTGGCCGAAGACGCGCTGATACACTGTAGATACGTGCCGCAGGTAATAGCAGGGGTCAAACAATCTTTCAAGAGTTTCTAGACTTAAGTTTTTGCGAATCTCCACATCGTTCAGCACCTCGTCCTTGAACGGGCGGCGCAGGTCCCAGGAGCGCATGGCTGCGGCCTGGACCATCTCGTAGGCCTGCTGCCGGGCCAGGCCCAGGTCCAGCAGGCCCACCAGCACGCGCTGGGAGTAGAACAGCCCATAGGAGCTGTCCAGGTTGCGGGCCATGTTCTCCGGGAGCACCCGCAGGTTTTTCAGCAGCCCGGCCAGGCGGCCTAGGATGTAGTCCGCCAGGATGGTCGAGTCGGGCATGATGACGCGCTCGACGCTTGAGTGCGAGATGTCGCGCTCGTGCCACAGGGGCATGTTCTCCATGCTGGCCATGGCGTTGGTCCGGAGCAGGCGCGAGAGCCCGCAGAGGTTCTCGGCGCTGATGGGGTTCTTCTTGTGCGGCATGGCGCTGGAGCCCTTCTGGCCGCGGGCGAAGCCCTCCTCCACCTCGGAGACCTCGGTGCGCTGCAGGTGCCGCAGCTCGGTGCACAGGCGCTCCACCCCGCCGCCGAGCAAGGCCAGGCTGGTGAAGTAGTGGGCGTGGCGGTCGCGCTGGACGATCTGGGTGGACACCGGGTCCACGGCCAGGCCCAGGATCCCGCAGGCCAGGGCCTCCAGCTCGGGCGAGAGGTGGGCGTAGGTGCCGACAGCGCCGGAGATCTTGCCCACGCGGATGT
>CAZXZF010000314.1:0-3573 GCA_964645095.1 uncultured Desulfocurvus sp.
CACCATCGCCTGGATGATGGGCCGCTGACAGCCGATTGTTTCCGTTTCGCCAATCCCGTCCGGCAGGCCGGTGTTATTGACACCGCGTGGCCCTTCTCCTATATCATGCGACAGATGGGAATTGTTCTGGCCCTGGACTTTGGGGCGTGGGCAATCTGTCAGGGAGGAGTCAATGACTCTTGTGACCATCGACAAGGACCTGTGCGATCGTGAAGGGGCCTGCATCGACACCTGCCCGCACACGCTGTTGCTGCGGGGCAAGGACGGCTTCCCTGCGGAGCGTGAGGACGCGGCCGCCATATGCAACCGCTGCGGGCAGTGCGTGTCCGTGTGCATCAGGGGCGCGCTGACCAACCGCCTGTTGGAGGGCCAGGAATTCCTGGGAAAGTCTTCTCTGTCCCAGGCTGCGGATCCGCTGGTCTATGCCATGAAGACCCGGCGTTCGGTGCGTGCCTTCAAAAACCGCGCTGTGGACAAGATGGTGCTCAAGGCGCTTTTCGAGGTGGTGCGCTATGCGCCCACGGCCAACAACTCCCAGAAACTCTGGTGGATCGTGACCCTGGAGCCCCAGGACACCAGGAATCTCGCCGCGTTGGCCCTTGATTGGCTGCGCAAAACGTATTTTTCAGACAGCTCCGATGAGGCCTGGGCGGGTGACGCGGACCCGGTGCTGCGCGGTGCGCCGCATCTCCTGCTGTGCTGCGCCCCGGAGGATTACTGCTGGGCCGCGACGGACTGCGCCATCGCCGTGACGCATCTGGAACTGCTGGCCGCCTCGCGCGGGCTGGGCACGTGCTGGTCGGGCGTCTTCATGCGCGCCCTGGAGGGCTGGCCGCCCCTGGCCGAGGCCCTCGGCCTGCCGCCGGGGCAGAAGGTTTACGGCGGGCTCACCCTTGGCTATCCGCGCTTTGAGTACCGCCTGGTGCCGCCGCGCAAGCCTGCAGCCGTGAACTGGCGCTAAGAAGCTCACTCTCCAAACACGCAGCACCGCCCGGCTCCACAAAGGATGCCGGGCGGTGCTGGTTGCAGGCGTGGCGTGGGAAAAACTACCCGCGCGCGGCCGCGATCCTTTCCTTGATCAGGGCCATGGCCCGCTTGGCCACCTGGGTGATCTCCGGCTTGCTGACCTGGTCGTCCGCGCCCACGGCGTCGCCCTTGTGGCGCAGCTTGTCCGAGATGATGGACGAGAACAGGATGACCGGCAGATCCTTGAGGATGGGGTCTTCCTTGATGCGCTTGGTCAGGTTGTGGCCGTCCATGACCGGCATCTCGATGTCCGAGATGACCACCTGCACATAGTCGGTCACGGGCCGGTTCTCCTGCTCGGCGATCTTCTTGATGTGCAGCAGGCGCTCCCAGCATTCCCCGCCGTGGTTGGTCTTCTCCACCATGAAGTTGGCCCTGTGCAGCAGGTCGCCGATCATCTCGCGGATGAGGGTGGAGTCGTCGGCGATGAGCGCGCGGTACTGGGTGTCGGCCTCCCAGGTCACGTTCTCGTCGAAGCGCAGGCCCAGTTCCGGGTTCAGCTCGGCCACGATCTTCTCCAGGTCCAGGATGAAGATGATGCGGCCCTCAAGGCGCACCACGCCGGTGATGGAGTTCGAGGCCAGCGAGGACATGTATTTGTTCGGCGCCTCCACCTCCTCCCAGCTGATGCGGTGGATGCGCGTGACGCCGGAAACCAGAAAGGCCGTGGTCACGTTGTTGAATTCACAGACGATGACCTTGGGCGGTTCCTTGTCGCCGTGCTCTTTCTTGAGCCACAGCCCCAGGTCCACCAGGGGGATGATCTGGTTGCGCAGGTTGAAGGCGCCGAGCACGGACGGGTGCGAAACCTGGGGCATCTCCGTGATCTTGGGCATCCGGATGATCTCCAGAACCTTGGCCACGTTGACCCCGTAGTAGCCCTTGTAGGACTCCTCGGACCCGGCCTTGGGCTCCTCCAGGTAGAACTCCACGATTTCCAGTTCGTTTGTTCCGGCCTCGAGAAGAATATTGGTCACGTTTGTGCTCATTGGCGGCTCCGTGTTCCGGCGGTTCGTTGAGAGGCCCGGGGGGGGGCGGGTTACAGCGCCCGGAGATGGGCTTCAATCTCGTCAATGATCCTTTTCGGCGTGGAAGCGCCAGCAGTTAAGCCCATGCGCCCATATTTTAATACGTCAATGCCACGCAGGTCGTCAACAGTCTCCACAAGAATGGTGGGCGTGCGTTGCGCCTCGATGACCTGGGCCAGTCTGCGGGTGTTGCCGCTGGCCTTGCCGCCCGCCACAACCACGCAGTCGGCCTTGGCGGCCAGGCGGATGGCCTCGTCCTGGCGCAGGCGCGTGGCGTCGCAGATGGTCTGCAGCACCACCACCTCATCGTGCAGGCGCAGGCCCAGATCGGCCTTGATCTGCTCGAATCCCTGGCGGTCCTGGGTGGTCTGGGCGGCCAGGAAATAGTGCGTCCCGGGGCTGAGCGGATGGACAGCCAGTTCTTCCGGGGTCTCGAAGACAAAGGCGCCCTCGCCAGCGTAGCTCAAGAGCCCGCGAACTTCGGGGTGGTCGTCCTCGCCGAAGAGCAGCAGCCTGCGCCCGGTCTCGGCCTGCTCGCCGATGAGCAGCTGGGCGCGCTTGACCTTGGGGCAGGTGGCGTCCACCACTTCCACGCCGCGCTCCAGAAGCTCGCGCTCCTCACCGGCCGGGATGCCGTGCGCGCGGATGACCACGCGCGCGCCTGCGGGCACCTCGGCCACGGTCTTGGCCAGGACCACGCCGCGCTTGCTGTACTCGCCCAGCACCTGCGGGTTGTGGATGATGGGGCCGAGCATGTATGTGGGGCGGCCGGTGTCCTTGGCCAGCAGGTCGTCGAGCTTTTTCAGGGCCAGCCCGACGCCCATGCAGAAACCCGCCAGCCGGGCGCGGATGACTTCCATAGCGTGCATCTCCACACGGCGCTGCGTGCCCGAACCGGGCCACTGGCGCGCCAATCCTTTTACAATGTCCCAGGCGGCGCCCGGAGTCAACAGCGCTGGCCGGGCAGGGGGGTCATGTCCGGTACGCGTCCGCGAGGTCGCAGGCGTCCGAAAAATCCGCCTGCTCAAGGGGCCCGCTGGTCTGGCAGAGGGTGGCGATGCGCCCCGCCGTGGCCTCAAGCTCCTCCCAGGTCTGGCACATGAGCAGCGCCTGGCGCAACGCGCGGATGCCGGAAAAGCCCTTGGCGTAGCGCGGCAGGAACGCCCGCAGAGCCCGCAGCGCGCGCGGGGTCCCGTCCAGGTTGCGGGCCAGGCTGATGTGCAGGGCCGTGGTGGCGGCCAGGGACTCCGGCGTGCGCGCAGCGCTCTCGCGCCCGGCCAGGATGTCCTTCAGGCGCTGGAAGATCATGGGGTCGACGAGCGCTCCGCGCGCGAACATGACCCCGGCTGCGCCCGTCTGGGCCAGACAGCGGGCCGCGTCCTCGGCCGTGAACAGGTCGCCGCTGGCCAGCACCGGGATGTCCACCGCGCGCGCCAGGTGGCCGATGGCGCTCCAGTCGGCGGTTCCGCCGAAGAGCTGCCTGGCCGTGCGCGGGTGCAGGGTCAGCCAGCCCGCGCCC
>CAZXZF010000315.1:0-2536 GCA_964645095.1 uncultured Desulfocurvus sp.
AGGAGCGAGAAGATGAGCAAGACCCTGACCCCCGACGAACTGCGCCGCGAGCTGGCCTCGGCCACGCCGCCCCTGGTCATCGACGTGCGCCGGGCCGAAGACCGCGAGGCCGCGCCCGAGGGCGGCCCCGAGGGCATTCCCGGCGCGGACTGGCGCGCCCCGGCGCTCTTGGAGGACTGGGCGGGCGGCATCCCGGCCGGGGCCGAGGTGGTGGTCTACTGCGTGCGCGGCGGGGGCGTGAGCCAGGGCGTGCAGGCGGCGCTCACCGAGCGCGGGGTGCGCGCGCGTTATGTCGAGGGCGGGCTGGCGGCCTGGGCTGCCACGGCGCAGAAGGCCTGAGTCCGGCACATCCGGCAATCGTCCGGCAACCGCCCGGCAATCGTCCGCCTACGCCAAGCCTCAACCGCGCACAGGGAACCCATGGACGCGACGCCCCCCATCCTCAGCCCCGCCTTCCGCCCGGCCTTCCGCGAGTTCTTCCGCTACTGGCTGCGCCTGGGCTTCATCAACTTCGGCGGGCCAGCGGGCCAGATCGCCATGATGCACAAGGACCTGGTGGACCAGCGGCGCTGGGTGCCGGAGAAGCTCTTTTTGCGCGCGCTCAACTTCTGCATGCTCCTGCCCGGACCCGAGGCGCACCAGCTGGCCGTGTACCTGGGCTGGCGCCTGCACGGCTACCTGGGCGGCAGCGTGGCCGGGCTGTTCTTCCTCCTGCCCTCGGTGCTGCTGATGCTCTTCCTGTCCTGGCTGGCTGCGGCCCACGGCGGCGTGCCGCTCATCCAGGGCGTTTTCCGGGGCATTGCCGGGGCCGTGGTGGCCATTGTCGGGCAGGCTGTCTGGCGCATCGCCAAAAAGGCGCTCCGGCACCCGGTCTTCTATGCCTTTGCTGCGGCCAGCTTCCTCATGGGCTATGCCCTGAAGCTCAAGTTCCCCGGCATCGTGGCGGCGGCCGGGCTCATGGGCCTGTGGCTGGGCCAGGTGCGGCCGGACATCTTTTGCCCCAAGGGAGTCTGCGAGCCGGAAGACGAAATCCCCGCGCCCACGGCCCGGCCGCTGCGCCACGTGGCCCGCATCGCGGCCATTTTCGCCTGCCTGTGGCTGGCCGTGGCCCTGCCGGTGTACCTCTTTTCCGGGCCGGACTCGCTCCTGCCCAAGCTCTTGAGCTTCTATTCCAAGGCCAGCTTCGTGACCTTTGGCGGGGCCTACGCGGTCCTGTCCTACGTCTCGGACATGGCCATGCGCCTGGGCTGGGTGGGGCAGGAGCAGCTGGTGCTGGGCCTGGGCCTGGCCGAGACCACGCCCGGCCCGCTGATCATGGTCACGCAGTACGTGGGCTTTCTCACGGCCTGGAACCATCCGGGCGGGCTTAACCCGCTCACCGCGGGCATCCTGGGCGGGCTGTTGACCACCTTCGGCATGTTCCTGCCGAGCTTTCTCCTGGTCTTCGCGGGCGCGCCGTTCATCGAGGCGCTCACCGCCAACCCCCGGCTCCAGGCCATGCTCACGGGCATCACTGCGGCGGTGGTGGGGGTGGTGCTGAAGCTCGGCGTGGTCTTTGCCCAGGCCACCTTCTGGCCTGCGGCCGGCGGGTTCGACGCCTTTGCCATGGCCGTGGCCGTGGTCTCGGGGATCGCGCTGTGGCGCTGGAACACCGGGGTGCATTACCTTGTGCTTGTGTGCGGCGCCGTGGGCGCGGCCTGGAGCCTGCTCGGCTAGGCCATCAACGGGATTTTAACGAGAGCATGAACGGGATCATATCGAGAGCATGAGCGGGAGCATGAACGGGCGTGGGCTTGACGCTTGCGCACCGGGCCTGGGCCCGGAACCGTTCCCCTGCACCCTGACACGACCACGGGAGACTGCGATGAAAGCACTGCGACTGGAACATAAAAGCGCAGACCTGCCGCCGAAGCGGGTCTTCTGGACCAGGGTCTTCTGGTACGCGCTCTTCGGCACCCTGTTTCTGTGGGTGAGCCTGGGCATCGGCACCGTGGGCTACCACCTGACCGCCGGGCTTGGCTGGGTGGATGCGTTCCTGAACGCCTCCATGATTCTGACGGGCATGGGCCCGGTGGACAGGCTTGAGACCGACACGGCCAAGATCTTCGCCAGTTGCTACGCCGTGTTCAGCGGGGTGTCCTTTCTGACCTTCTGCGGGGTGCTGTTCACGCCCTTCTACCACCGCTTCATGCACAGGTTCCACCTGGACCTGGACGAGAAGAAGCTCTGAGCGCCGGGCGCGCCTGATCAGGACTGCCAAGGATTGTGGCGGGCGGCTGCCGGAAATTGCATTCCGCCGGGCCTTGGCGTAGGAAGCGGGCAGTGGCGGCCCTTCCCTCTGTTGTCCGGGGCCGCGCGGAGATTTTGACCAGCAACCGGAGACCCACATGCGCCTTGTCCCCAGAATCATCGGCCAGTCCCTGGGCATTGTTGCCCTGTCCGCCCTGTTCGCCTTTGCCGTCAACGCCGTGCGGCCCGACGGCCTGCCCCTGGCCCAGGCCGCCAGTCCCGAGGATGAATGTTGCCTTTGTGCACT
>CAZXZF010000315.1:2546-3573 GCA_964645095.1 uncultured Desulfocurvus sp.
GCCTGCCCCTGGCCCAGGCAGCGGCCAAGCCCGCGCCCAGCGCCGTGCAGCTTTCCCAGGCCAGCGGCGAGATCGCCCTCAAGGACGCGGCCATGCTGTTCTTGTCCGGCCGCGCCGTGTTCCTCGACGCGCGCTCGCAGTTCGAGTTCGAGCAGGGGCACATCCAGGGCGCCCTGTCCCTGCCCACGCGCAACTTCGCCTCGGACTTCCAGGACCTGAAGCCCCTTTTGTCCGGCAAGGACGCGGTCATCGCCTATTGCGACGGCGAGAGCTGCCCCCTGAGCCAGGCCCTGGCCAAGCACCTGCGCGATGCCGGGGTCGCAAACGTCTACGTGCTGAAGAACGGCTGGAGCCTGTGGCAGGCCGAGAAGCTGCCCGTGGCCCAGGGCCAGGCGGTCCAGGCGGCTCCCGCGCCCAAGGCGGCCCCGGCACCCAAGGCCGCACCCAAGATCGCACCCAAGGCGGCGCTTGCGCCCGCCAAGGCCCCCCAGATGAGCAATGTCCCCCAGGCGGGCAAGGCCCCCCAGATGAGCAAAGACGACGCCAAGGCCAAGGGCCAGGACAAGGGCCAGGCCAAGGGTCCGGAAAAGCTGTGCACGGACTGCGACAACTGATGCCCGTGCCTGCCCGCGCCGCGGACTTCGCGTTGCGCTTTGCCCTGGCCCTGGTGCTGTTCTACGCCAGCGCGGACAAGCTGCTGCACCCCCAGGACTTCGCGGCCATCGTCAAGGGCTACCACGTCCTGCCGGGCTTTCTCGTCAACCCCGTGGCCGTGTGGCTGCCGTGGCTGGAGCTGGCCCTGGGCCTGTGCCTGGTGTCCGGGTATTGGTGCGAGGGCGCGGCAACGCTGACCGCCGGGCTGTTCGCGGTGTTCTGGCTGCTGCTCATCGTCAGCTACTTCCGGGGCATCGACGTGACCTGCGGCTGCTTTTCGACCAGGCCCGTTGACCCCGGCGCGGAGCCCACGCCCATGCTCTTCTACATCGGCCGCGACGCCGTGCTGCTCGGGCTGGCGCTGTTCACGGCC
>CAZXZF010000316.1:0-3572 GCA_964645095.1 uncultured Desulfocurvus sp.
TACTCGCGCATGGGCATCGCCATGCGCGCCACGGCCCACGACCAGCAGGCCGCCCAGAGCATGGGCATCGGCATCCGGGGCATCTTCGCCCTGTCCTGGTGCATCGCTTCCGTGGTCTCCACCGTGGGCGGCGTGATCCTGGGCAACATCAACGGCATCAACTCGCACCTGGGCGTGCTGGGCCTGAAGGTCTTCCCGGCGGTGATCCTGGGCGGGCTGGACTCCTTGCTCGGCGCGGCGCTGGGCGGGCTCATCATCGGCGTGCTGGAGAACGTCTGCGACGGCCTGGCCAAGGACCTCTTCGACCTGGGCGGGTTCCGCGAGGTGGCGGCCTTCGTGGTCCTGGTGGCCATCCTCATGATCAAACCTTACGGACTCTTCGGCACCGAAGAGATCGAGCGGGTGTAGTCCATGCGCGGCAAGTGCGGACTGTTTTTCGAAAGCTACCGGGCCGAGGCCGCAGTGTTCCAGAGCGGGTTCCAGAAGACCTGCCTGGGCCTGTTCGTGGCCGCGCTTTTGCTCTCGCCGTTGGTGCTGGACAGCTACGCCATGTCCATGCTGAACCTCATCATGATCGCGGTCATCGGCGCGGTGTCGCTGAACCTGCTCACCGGCGTCTGCGGGCAGATATCCCTTGGCCACGGCGCGTTTCTGGGCGTGGGCGCGTACGCTGCGGCCCAGGCCACGCTGCACGGGGTGCCCTTTCTGGCGGCGCTTTTGCTGGGCGGATTTTCTGCGGCGCTGGCGGGCATGGTCTTCGGCGTGCCCTCGCTCCGGCTCAAGGGCATCTACCTGGCCATCGCCACCCTGGCCGCCCAGCTCATCCTGGAATACGTGTTCCTGCACTGGGAGTCGGCCACGGGCGGCTCGCGCGGGCTCGTCGTCGAGGCCCCGCAGATCCTGGGCTTCTCCTTCAACAACGAGCGCCGGATGTTCTACCTGCTCCTGGCCGCCGCAGCCCTGTCCCTGCTCATGGTGACAAACGTCCTGCGCACCCGGCACGGCCGGGCCTTTGTCTCCATCCGCGACTTCTACCTCTCGGCCGAGATCGCCGGGGTGAACCTCTTTGCCTACAAGCTGGCGGCCTTTGGCCTGTCGTCTTTCCTGGCTGGCGTGGCCGGCGGGCTCTGGGCGCACTACACCCTGTTTTTGTCCGCCGAGCAGTTCAACATCGGGCTGTCCATCTCATATCTGGCCATGATCATCATCGGGGGCCTGGGCAGCGTCACCGGCTCGGTCATGGGCGCGGTGTTCATGACGCTGCTGCCGGAGGTCTTAAACAGCCTGTCCGGCTCCATTTCACACGTGCTGCCGGACATCAGCCAGCACATCAACGCCCTGCGCGAGGGCGTGTTCGGGCTGGTGCTCATGCTGTTTTTGATCTTCGAGCCCGAGGGCCTGGCCAACCGCTGGAGGCTCATCAAGGCCTACTGGAAACTGTATCCTTTCGCCCACTAGGCGGCGCTATGACCGGGTCCGGGCGGGCCTGGGCACACCGTGTGGGCGTTGGTTCAACCGTCAGAGAAATCTTTAGGGGGGAGCTTATGAAAAGGATGTTCCGCTTCGCGGTTATGGCCGTGGCCATGGTGTCGACGCTGGCGCTGGTTGCCTGCGGCGGCGAGAAGAAGGACGACAAGGCGGCGGGGGCCAAGGAAATCAAGGTCGGCGCCATCATGGACCTCTCCGGCCCCACCTCCTCGGTGGGCGTGCCCTATGCCGAAGGCGTCAAGGCCGGTGCGGCCTACTTGAACGCCCAGGGCGGCATCGCGGGCCTGAAGATCGCCCTCGACGTGCAGGACGACGCCTACAAGGCCCAGCAGGGCCTGACCATCTACAAGAAGTTCGTCCAGGACAAGGTCGTGGCCATCCAGGGCCACGGCACCGCAACCACTGAGGCCTTGATGCGCGCTGCGGCCAAGGACGAGATCACCTACTTCTCAGCCTCCTACTCCGCGCACCTGACCGACCCCAAGACCGCGCCCTTCAACTTCTTCACCTCCGCCGACTACTCCACCCAGGTGCGCGCGGCCCTCAAGTACTTCAAGAGCAATTGGAAGGAATCCCGCAAGCCCAAGCTGGCCTTCTTGTATCCTGACCACCCCTATGGCATTTCGCCCATCCAGGCGGCCAAGGACTACGCGGCCGAGCTCGGCTTCGAGCTCGTTGGCGAAGCCAATGTGGACCTGAAGGCCATTGACGCCACGACCCAGCTCCTGCCCCTGAAGGACAAGAAGCCCGACTTCGTCTGGTGCGGCGGCACCACCCCGTCCACGGCCGTCATCCTGAAGGACGCCAAGAAGATCGGGCTCAAGGCCGTCTTCTTCACCAACATCTGGGGCTCGGACGAGAACCTCATCAAGATGGCCGGCGACGCCGCCGAGGGCGCGTACAGCCTCCAGGCGGCCGCAGTCTACGGCCAGGACGTGCCGGGCATGAAGGCCATCCTTGAGGTCAGCAAGAACCAGCCGCAGATGACCCACTACATCCGCGGCTTCGTGTCCATGCTGGCCATGGGCGAGGGCATCCGCCTGGCCGCGGCCAAGGGCCCGGTCACCGGAGCCTCCATCAAGGCCGCCGTTGAGACCATGAAGGACTTCGACCCCATGGGCCTGGCGCCCAAGATCAGCTTCCTGCCCACGGACCACCGCCCGAGCATGGCCGTGTTTTTGTACAAGATCGTCGGCGGCAAGCTGACCTTCGTGGCCCAGGAGACCCTGGACCGCAAGGCCGAATGGCTCGGCAAGTAGCATTATGAGTGCAACGGTGACCGCAAGGGATGTGCTCCAGGTGGAGAACCTGGAGGTCGTGTACAACGACGTCGTGCTGGTGCTCAAAGGGCTCTCCCTGGCCGTGCGCGAGGGCGAGATCACGGCCCTGCTCGGCGCCAATGGCGCGGGCAAGTCCACCACGCTGAAGGCCATCTCCGGACTGCTTTTAAGCGAGAACGGAGAGGTCACGGCAGGGAGCGTGGTCTACGACGGAGCGCCCATACAGGGCATAGCGCCGGAGCAGATCGTGCGCCGGGGCATCTTCCAGGTCATGGAAGGACGACGCATCTTCGTTGACATCACCGTTGAGGAGAACCTGCGCTGCGGGGCGCACACCAGGCCCCGCAGCGAGTTCGCCGAGAGCATCGAGAAGGTCTACACCTACTTCCCGCGCCTGGCCGAGCGCAAGAAGCAGCTGGCCGGATACATGTCCGGCGGCGAACAGCAGATGCTGGCCATTGGCCGGGCCGTCATGGCCAGGCCGCGCCTGCTGCTGCTGGATGAACCGAGCCTGGGCCTGGCCCCGCTGCTGGTCGAGGAAATCTTCGAGATCGTCACGCGCATCAACAAGAATGAGGGCGTCACCGTGCTTTTGGTGGAGCAGAACGCGCGCGCCGCCCTTTCGGTGAGCGGACGCGGCTACATCATGGAGAACGGGCGCATCGTCATGGAAGGCGAGGCCAAGAGCCTGCTGGACAACCCCGACGTGCAGGAATTCTACCTCGGCATGGGCCACGCCGGAAACAAGAAGAGCTACCGCGACGTCAAGCACTACCGCCGCCGCAAGCGCTGGCTGGGCTGATC
>CAZXZF010000317.1:0-3569 GCA_964645095.1 uncultured Desulfocurvus sp.
GGTGCAGCCCGCGCACATCGGTGGAGCCGATGTACATGGCCGGGCGCTTGCGCACCGCTGAGAGGCCCTCGAGAACAGTGATGCTGTCCGCTGTGTAGGCAGCGGCGTTTTTGTCCTTGTCAGTCATGGCTAGGCGTTTTCCTCGGCGTAGTAGGTCTCGTCCTGGATCATCATGGGCATGATGATGACGCTGTAATTCTGGTCCTTGTCACCGGCGATGCCGCAGGGGGCCTCGGGCCCGGTGAGGATGAAGGTCACCTGCTCGGACACATAGTGCGAGAGGATCTCGATCAGGTTCCTGGTGGGGAAGGCGATGCGCTGCATGTCGCCCTGGAAGGAGGCCGTGAGCGGCTCCTGGGCCGTGCCCACGTCCTGGCCCTGGCTGTAGAGCACCACCTCGCCCGGGCTGAACAGAAAATACGTGCAGCGGTTGGAGTCGGTGTTGAAGATGCTGATGCGCTCCAGGGACTCCATGAGCTCAGAGCGGTTCACAGTGAGCTTTGACGCGGACGGGTCCTTGAGCTTGGACAAAAAACCCTGGTAGTTGGGGTACTGGTAGAAGGACAGCGGCAGGCTGAAGGTTTCGCGGTGGTCCCCGGTGCGCAGGAACAGGCGCTTCTCGCCCAGGGACAGCTCTATCTCCTCGCTCCCCAGCCACTTTTTGAGCTCGGAAAGGTACTTGCGCTGGATGAGCGCGCCCTCGCGCGGGAGCAGGCTGAAGATGTCGTCGTTGACAAAGGTGAACATGGCGAACTGGTGGCCATTGAGCCCGCAGACCTCCACGCGCTTGCCCGACGCGTCCTGCTCCGGCTTGAGGTACAGGCAGGCGATGGCCTCCATGCTGTCCTCTTCGCTGATGCAGAAACCGATCTTGTCGATGATCTCGTGCAGGAAGTCGCCGCTCCAGAACACGGTGCCCCCGCCCTCGCCATCGGTCGCGGCATCAGGGAAGGGAGCAAAGGCCTGGAACCACTCGGGCTCGTTGGCGGGCAGTTTGTACTTGCGGCTGCCCTGTTCCACCAGCACGTTCTTGCCCTCGGCGTCGGCCTTCAGCGTCAGCTCGCCCGCAGGCAGCTTGCGCACCAGATCGCAGAAGGCGCGGCCCTGCACGCCCACGCGGCCCGGCGTTTCGACCCTGGCCGGGTACTCGCCGCAGAACTCGAGGCTGGAGTCCGTGGACATGATTTTCAGGCTGCCCTCGGCTGCCTCCAGCCAGATGCTGCGCAGGAACGCCGCGCCGGTCTTGGCCGGGATGATGCCCGCGGATTTCTGCAAGCCCTCAATGATCTCGTCTCTATTCACCTTCACAAACATACATATTCTCCTTGATGGCTTCTATGAGCAGCGCCTGTTTGTTCGAAACAGTGGCAACACCATGGTTTTTATGCGCTTTATACAAACATTGACTGTCGCTTCACAGGAACAGAGTGATGTTCCACGCGGTCAAAACACGGCCTAACCCGCTTGTCGACAACGAACCTTCAATTCTTTCAACAGTTGTTTCATTTCCTTGCCATCTTCTTGCAATTCTTTGATCTTTTTCACAGAGTAGATGACCGTGCTGTGGTCCTTGCCGCCAAAGGTGCGCCCAAGGACAGGGTAGGACTGGCCTAAAAGCTCCCGGCAGAGAAACATGGACACCTGGCGCGCCAGGGCGATGCCTTGGCGCCGGTCCTCGCTCATGACGTCCTTGCGCTTGACCTGGTAGTGCAGGCACACGGTCTCGATGATGCTGTCCGCCGTGACCTTGGGCAGGTCGCGCTCCTCGGTGTTGGACAGGATGTGCTCGAAGTCGCGCGCCGAGATGTCCTTGCGCACCAGCTCGCGGAAGGCCAAGAGCTTGATGAGGATGCCGTTCAAGGCCCGGAAATTCTGGAAGCGCTGGGCCAGGACCAGGACCTGCTCCTTGGACAGCGGCAGCTTTTTTGCCCGCACGCGCTCCTGGATGAGCGCCACGCGGATGTCCATGTCCGGCTGCTTGAGGCTGACCACCAGGCCGCCCTCCAGGCGTGAACGCAGGGACGGGATGATGTCCTCGTACGCACCGATGCGGTCCTGGCAGGTGAAGACCATCTGCCTGTGTCCGTCGTGGAACTGGTTGAAGAGCACCAACAGCTCCTGCTGCAGCCTGTCGTCCCCGGCCAGGGAGTGGATGTCGTCCACCAGCAGGAACTGGTGCGCGGCCACGTGGCTGCGGGAGGCAAGGGCGTCGCCCTGGGACAAAAGCGCGCGCAGGCCCTCGCCCGTGGTCACCAGGATCTCGGACAGGGGCTGGTTCTTGGCCATCTCGTTGGCGATGGCCTTCAAGAGGTGGCTTTTGCCCGACCCGGACTTGCCGCAGATGACAAAGGGGTTGAACTGGGCCAGGCCGTCGCGGGCCACCTGCCGCGCCGTTTCCAGCGGGAAGTAGTTCTTGGAGTTGGTCAAAAAGCTCTCGAAGCTGTATTGCGCGTCAAAGGGGAAGCTGAGCTTCCTGGCCGCCTGGCCCGCGCCGTTGCCATCGCCCCGGCGGCGCAGGCCAGGCGTGAGATAGCGGATGTCGCAGGCGCCGCCGTGGAAGCGGTGCAGCTCGGCCTCGAAGCGGTCCTGCATGCGTCCGGCGAACCACTGGGCGAAATAACTGTGCGGGAACCCAATGCGCACCTCATGGCCGCCCTCGGACTGGTCTATGTCCAGGGGGTCGAACCAGCGCTTCAGCTCCTGCTCGGTGCAGGAGCCCGCAAGGTGTTCACGCAGGGCTTTCTTCACGGTCCTGTGGCCTGTATCCTTCGTCCAATTTGTGGAAAAACAAGGAGAATTTTCTCGGCTCCGCAGAGCGCCGCGCGGCACTCCTGCATCCCCCACAGTCCTACCCGAAAAGCCTTCCGATGCCAAGCGAATAGCGCACGATCCCGGCGGAAAAAGAATTGCCAATCGCCGCAATTTGAGCCATGTTCCAGAGGACGGAAGGCGGAAAAGTTTTCCACAGATTGCGCCAAGTTTTCCAGGGTCTGTTCAAACGGCCGGGAGCGAGGAGATGGGCAGGAAACAGGGCCGGGCCACGGCCTTCACCGTGGTCATCAAGCCAGGCGAGGTGCGGGTGCGCAAGGCCCAACCCCCGGTGGGGAAGCCCATGGCCGACAGGCGGCGCAAGGCCCCCAGGCGCAAGCCCGATCTTCTCGCGCCGGAGTTCTGCGCGGACGGCCAGCCGACGGACCACTAGGCGCGGCAGCACAATTCAAGACGGCCAATCGCCGCCGCCGCCCGCTGTGGGCGCGGCCAAAAGCAGCACGAGTTCCAGCAGCGGAGGAAGCACATGGCCGGGAAAGCCAAGAGCGGAAAGACCATCGCCGAGATCAACGAGCGCATCCAGAAGGGCAAAGCCGTGGTGCTCACGGCCGAGGAAATGGTCGAGACCGTCCGCCGCCTGGGCAAGACCAAGGCCGCCCGCGAGGTCGACGTCGTCACCACGGGCACCTTCTCGCCCATGTGCTCGTCGGGCATGCTCTTCAACTTCGGCCAGGAGCCGCCGCTGATGAAGGCCAGCCAGGTTTGGCTGAACAACGTGCCCTGCTACGCCGGCCTGGCCG
>CAZXZF010000318.1:0-3557 GCA_964645095.1 uncultured Desulfocurvus sp.
CGGGTCATGATCAACCTGGAGCAGGAGAACATCATGAGCGTGGCGCCCAGAGGCGGCCCAGGCCAGGATGTCGCCAAGGGCTACCTGCCGCTCTACCGCCAGGAGCTCCTGGCCCGCAAGATGAATGAATTCCTGCGCCAGCTCTCGGTTGAGGCGCGCATGGAAGAAGTCCGCCAGCAGGAAATCATCCAGCGCCTGCGCGCCAACAGGGACGTGCTCGAAGCCACGCCCTCGGTCTGGCCCACCGGCGGCTGGGTCACCTCCGGCTTTGGCTGGCGCGTCTCGCCCTTCACCGGCAAGCGCGAATTCCACAAGGGCCTGGACATCTCGGGGCCAAACGGCACCCCAATCTACGCGCCCTCGCGCGGGGTGGTGGCCTTTATTGAGCGCGACCCGGCCTACGGCCTCGTGGTGAACCTGACCCATGGCTCCGGCCTTGTCACCAGCTACTCCCACCTGTCACGCGTGGGTGTGAAGGTTGGCCAGGTTGTCCAGCGCGGCGAACTGGTGGCCTACATCGGCGACACCGGCCGCAGCACCGGCCCGCACCTGCACTATGAAGTGCGCATCAGCGGCATCCCGGTGAACCCCATGCGCTACATCCTGAACTAGAATCCGCACCTGCCGAATCGAACTCGGCGGCGCCCTTTTCCTGGACGCCCGGCGCAAGCTGGGCTAGGCTCTCGCCCATGCGTCCGGGCTGGTCCGCGCGACCTGCGCGAACAGCTCCGGAGCACCCAGACGGACCTTCATGGACCTTTTCAACTTTGACCCGCGCACGGTTATCAGCTTCTACCTCACGCTGTTCCGCATCAGCGTGGTCCTTTTTGTCATGCCCTTTTTCGGCGACAACATCCCCAATGTAGTCAAGGCCACCCTGCTCATCGTGCTCACCCTGGCCGTGTGGCCCAAGCTCTCCTTCCCCCCTGAGTATTTCCCGGCGCACCCGGCCAACCTCGTGGCCATGTTCGCAGGCGAGATCGTGCTCGGCATGACGCTCGGCATCATCGTGCGCATGCTCATCGCCTCTGTGCAGATCGGCGGCGCCATCATCAACTTCCAGATGGGATTCTCCATGGTCAATGCCGTGGACCCCATGACCGGCCAGCAGGAACCGGTCACCACGCACTTCATCTACATGTGCACCATGCTCACTTTCCTGACGCTGAACGGACACCTGAACCTTCTCCGGGCGCTGGGGAGCAGCTTTGAGCTCGTGCCGCCGGGCGGACTTTTCCTGACGCCGACGCTCATGAGCGAGATCGTGCTGTTTTCCAAACAGATGTTCATCCTTGGCGTACGCATCGCAGCACCCGTGATCCTGGCCCTGTTCCTGGTGGACCTGGCGCTCGCGCTCATCTCCAAGATGGCGCCGCAGATGAACGTCATGACCATGGGCTTCCCCCTCAAGATCATGGTCGGCTTCATGTTCCTGACCTTCATCATGCAGCAGATGTCTGACTATGTCACAAACTTCATTCAATCCATGGACATGGTATTCTTGCACATCATGAAAATCAGCGTGATAACGCCGTAGGCCGAGGCCGCAGGAACTTAGGGCATGTCCAGAGAAGATCCGAGCAGAACAGAAAAAGCCACCTCCAAGCGCGTCAAGAAGGCCCGTGACGAAGGCAGCGTCGCGCGATCCGGCGAGGTCAGCACCGTTGTCGTGCTTTTGACCGCTGTCATTGCCATGCGTTACATGGGCGGCTTCTACTACAAAAATTTCAGCGAAATATTCAACTGGTTCTTTGTGGAAGGCCTCACCCAGGAGCTGAACCAGCAGACCGTCTACAGCATGTTCCTGTGGTCCATGCTCAAGATGGCCCTGCTTATCCTGCCCTTCATGTGCCTCATCGCCCTGGCCGCCTACACCAACATCCGCCTGCAGATCGGCAAGCTCTGGGTGTTCAAGTTCAAATGGGACCGCATCAACTTCAACATCGCCGCCGCGCTGAAAAAGCTCATAATCAGCCCGGACGCCCTCGTGCGCCTGCTGCGCAGCGTCATCCAGGCCGTCATCGTGGGTATTGCCCCCTACCTCGTCATCCGCCAGGAGATGCCGAATCTCATGCCCTTGTTCCACCAGAACGTCATGGGCATCACCACATACATGCTGCTGGTGGCCTACAAGATGTTCTGCTACGCCCTGGTGCCCATGATCCTCATGGCCATAGCCGACCTGTGGTGGACCCGCTATCGCTACAACGACAACCTCATGATGACCAAGTCCGAGGTCAAGGACGAACACCGGCAGGCCGAAGGCGACCCGGAAGTCAAGGCGCGACAGCTGCGCAAGTTCTACGAGTTCATGACCAATCTGATCAACAAGAACGTGCCAAGAGCCGACGTTGTCATCACCAACCCCACCCACTATGCCGTGGCCCTGCGCTACGACCTCTCCGAGGCCCCTGCGCCCATGGTCCTGGCCAAGGGCGTGGATCATCTTGCAAAGAAAATACGTGAGTTGGCCATAGAACACGACATCCCCATCCAAGAAAATCCACCACTGGCACAGGCTTTGTATAAGCAGGTGGAAGTTGGTGAGACAATCCCCGAGGAGATGTACCAGGCTGTGGCCGCGATTCTGGCCCGACTGGCTAAGTTCAAGGGCCGCAAAGGCTAACTCCTCCTCCAAGGTGATGCTCTCGTCCGCGTACAAACCGTAGGGAGCGTCAAGATTATGGCCGCCAAATCCAAATTCGCGAGCATTGAGATAGACTACGCCCAGTTCGCCAAGCAAGGCGACATTCTCCTCGCCAGCGGCGTGGTCATAGTCCTCTTGATCATGCTTGTCCCTACTCCGACCATCGTGCTGGACCTCATGCTGACCTTCAGCATCGCCATCAGCATGGTCATCCTCATCACCAGCATGTTCCTGGAATCACCCATGGAGTTCTCGATCTTTCCGTCGCTGCTC
The DNA here is from genome assembly GCA_964645095.1 of uncultured Desulfocurvus sp. Classification (GTDB taxonomy): domain Bacteria; phylum Desulfobacterota; class Desulfovibrionia; order Desulfovibrionales; family Desulfovibrionaceae; genus Humidesulfovibrio. Next base: position 2,921 of record CAZXZF010000318.1, read on the forward strand.
CTGGTGACCACCTTGATGCGGCTGGCCCTCAACGTGGCCTCCACACGCCTCATCCTCATGCATGGAGACGAGGGCACGGCAGCGGCGGGTCACGTCATCCAAAGCTTTGCCGAGTTCGTTGTCGGCGGCAACTACGTCATCGGCATCGTCATCTATTTCATTCTCTTCACCATCAACAAGAGCGTCATCGTCTCCGGCATGTCGCGCATCGCGGAAGTGGCCGCACGCTTCACCCTGGATTCCATGCCCGGCAAGCAGATGGCCGTTGAGGCCGACCTGAACGCCGGACTCATCGACGAGCCCGAAGCCACCCGCCGCCGCGAGAAGATCCGCAAGGAGTCCGACTTCTACGGCGCCATGGACGGCGCAGGCAAGTTCGTTCAGGGCGACGTCAAGGCCGGCGCCATCATGCTGGCCATCAACATGGTGGGCGGCTTCTGCATCGGCGTGTTCCAGAAGGACATGTCCTGGCTGGACGCAGCGCGCACCTACACCATGCTGACCATCGGCGACGGTCTGGTGGCCACCATCCCCTCGCTCATCACGGCCACGGCCACGGGCATCATCGTGTCCCGCGCCGCAGCCGAGGCCAAGATGGGCGAGGAATTCCTGGGCCAGCTGACCTTCCACCACCGCG
>CAZXZF010000319.1:0-3546 GCA_964645095.1 uncultured Desulfocurvus sp.
TCATCGCCTACGCCACGGCGCCGGGCTCCGTTGCCGCGGACGGCGCGGGCAAGAACGGCGTATACACCGAGCATCTGCTGCGCAACATGCGCACCCCTGGCCTGTCCATCACCGACGTGTTCATGCGCGTGCGCATGGGCGTGGTCACGGCAAGCGCAAAGAAGCAGGTGCCCTGGGAGTCAAGCTCGCTCACCGGGTACTTCTACTTCAACGGCAACGCGGCCCCTGGCCAATCCGTGGCGCCCATGGCGGTCCCAACGCCTCCTCCCGCCGCTGCTGCCCCTGCTCCTGCTCCGGCTCCGGCTCCGGCTCCGGCAATGGACCTCAAGGCCGAGAAGAAGCGCCTGGCCGAGGAGGCGGCGCGGCTCAAGCGCGAGAAGCAGGAACTGGCGCAGATCCAGTCCCTCAGGGCCGAGAAGGACCGCCTGGAGGCCGAGCGCCAGAGGCTGGAGCAGTCCAAGCTCCTGGCCCTGGGCGGCAGGCCCCAGCAAAAACCCGCCGCAGTGCCCATGGCCGACCACGCGGCGCAGTTGGCCCAGCTCGCCCGCGCGGGCCTGCCCGATGCCCGCGCCCATTTCGAACAGGCCGTGCAGGCGCATCCCGACGACGCCGACGCGAGAGCCGGGCTGGCCATTGCGCTGGTCTTCTCCGGCCGCGCAGCCGACGCCAGGTACCACGTCCAGCGCCTGAACGAGTCCTCCAGCCAGACGGCAACCGCGCAGACAGCCGCCGCGCGCACGGCCAGGGGGCTCATGCTCGGACTGGAGGGCAACGCGGACAGCGAGTACCAGTTCAACCGGGCCCAGGAGGACGGCGCGGACCGGGCGCTGCTCGCCCTGTGCCGGGCCACGGTGGCCCTCCACAGAAAGGACTTCCAGGGCGGCAAGCGCTTCATGGAGGCCTACGCCGCCCAGACGCCCGAAGCGGAGCAAGGCCCGTACGCCAGGCAGCTGGCGGAACGGCTGAACCCCATCAACAGCGTGCTGGGCACGTTCTTCTGGGGCACGGCAGACGGCAACATCACTTCGACCTACCTCATCATCGAACGCAGCGGCGACGGGCTCAAGGGCACGGACGGGGGCGGAGAGTACAAGTCCGACATCACGAACATGGCGCTTCAAGGCCTGCGCGTCTCCTTCCGCATGGCCTACGACCTGGGGTTCTTCCTCGGCGGCGCAGGAGCCAGCGATTGCGTGGCCGACTTCGGCCAGGACCTGAACCGCGTGCCCATCACCTGCCGGGACTCGAACTATGGCAGCATGAGTTCCTATCTCTACCGCAAAGACACCCAGAGGCCGTAGGGGCAGAGCCCAGACCCCAGGCTTCAAGGCCCTTTCGCTTGTGTGGATCATGGAAAGTCACGGGGATGAGCCCTGGCCCACCCGACAGCGCTCCCAAAAGGGCCAACCGCGCGCGGATTTTTGAACGTCTTCGCTCAAAAATCCGCGCGCATTGCCAGGGCCAAGCCCAGCCAACGCCCTTGCCCCGGCCACCCCGGCTGAGGCCGATGCTGGGGGTCCGGGGGCCGCTGCCCCCGGCCGCCGGAGGCTATTGCCGCCTTGGCCGCCGGAGGCTCTTGGCTCAGGCCGCCGGAGGCTATTGCCGCCTTGGCCGCCGGAGGCTCTTGGCTCAGGCCGCCGGAGGCTCTTGCCGCCTTGGCCGCCGGAGGCTATTGCTTGCCCCCGGCCCCAGAACAGCCCAAGGCCGCCAACAGAAGCCCATCTTCCGCCAGCGGCCTTGTGCCAAAGGGTATGTCTTTCGAGAGGTCAGTCTCGCCAGTTGCCGTCTCTTCGGACGGCGGGGCCGGGAGCTTTAGGGTCAGTCTCCAAAAGCGTCTTTTGGAAACAGACCCTGGGGGCCGCTATTTCGCAGGCGCCGCGGCAGGCTTCGCGGCCTCGGCCCCGGTCTTGCGCATGAAGGTCATCTTTGTGATGATGCCATTCTTGGCCTTGTAGGAAACGAGCACGTTGTAGTCCTTGGCGGGCGCGTAGATGAGCTTCTCCTCGGCAACCTCGAAGGCCTTGATGAAGATGGAGAAGATCTCCGTGATCAGTCCGCGGCCCGGTTCCGGCTCGGCCTGGATCTCCACCTTGCCGCCGAACTTCTCCACCTTGGACAGCCACTTGTCCATGCGCTCGGGGATGTTGTTCAGCGTGATCACGGCCGGGAAGAGCACGTCCACGCTCTGCTGCCTGGCCTCAAGGGACGCCGAGAGCTTGTAGTCAAAGCCCGTGGTGTCCATGAACTGGACTTCCTTCTGGGCGGCTGTCCCGGCGGCCGGGTTCTGGGGCGCGCAGGCGGAGAGCACCAGGCACGCCAGGCAGGCGACCAGCAGGGCCAGAATAGATTTTTCACGCGTCATGGTTCCTCCCGACTCGGATTGGATTATACGCCATGTAAATGGCCTAGGATATCTAGGCAATCCTGTCAACATCCAGGCCCTGCCGCCGCCGCCCGCCCCAGGGTCCGCCGGGGCCTTGCCCCTTGCCTGCTGGCGGCGAATGTCGTACATCACTCCCGTTTCAACGCCCGGCCAAGAACCACTCAAACCTCACAAGCGGCGGAAGTCATGCCCAAGCGTACAGACATCAAAAAAATCATGCTCATCGGCTCCGGCCCCATCGTCATCGGCCAGGCCTGCGAGTTCGACTACTCCGGCACCCAGGCCCTCAAGGCCCTGAAAGAGGAAGGCTACGAGGTCGTCCTGGTCAACTCCAATCCGGCCACCATCATGACCGACCCGGAGCTGGCCGACCGCACCTACATCGAGCCCATCGAGCCCGGCACCGTGGCCAAGATCATCGAGAAGGAGCGCCCGGACGCGCTCTTGCCCACGCTCGGCGGCCAGACCGCGCTGAACACCGCCCTGGCCCTGGCCGAGATGGGCGTGCTGGAGAAGTATGGCGTGGAGCTCATCGGGGCGACCATACCGGCCATCAAGAAGGCCGAGAGCCGCGAGCTCTTCCGCGCCGCCATGGAGGCCATCGGCCTCAAGGTGCCGAAGAGCGGCATCGCCCGCACCATGGACGAGGTGCGCGAGATCGGACGCACGCTCCCCTTCCCGCTCATCATCCGCCCGGCCTTCACCATGGGCGGCACCGGCGGCGGCGTGGCCTACAACATGGAGGACCTCGAAGCCATCTCCTCCCAGGGTCTGGCCGCCAGCATGAAGAGCGAGATCATGATCGAGGAGAGCGTACTCGGCTGGAAGGAATTCGAGCTTGAGGTCATGCGCGACAAGAAGGACAACTGCGTCATCATCTGCTCCATCGAGAACATGGACGCCATGGGCGTGCACACCGGCGACTCCATCACCGTGGCCCCGGCCCAGACGCTCACCGACGACGAATACCAGAAGATGCGCGACGCCGCGCTGGCCATCATGCGCGAGATCGGCGTGGAGACCGGCGGCAGCAACGTCCAGTTCGCCATCAACCCGAAAAACGGCGACATGATCATCGTGGAGATGAACCCGCGCGTGTCGCGCTCCTCGGCGCTCGCCAGCAAGGCCACGGGCTTTCCCATCGCCAAGATCGCGGCCAAGCT
>CAZXZF010000320.1:0-3519 GCA_964645095.1 uncultured Desulfocurvus sp.
TGAGCCGCCTGGGCAAGGTCATGGGCGCCAAGCCCAAGACCTTCATGGGCCTCTCCGGCATGGGCGACCTGGTCTTGACCTGCACCGGCGACCTCTCGCGCAACCGCCAGGTGGGCATACAGCTTGGAAAAGGCCGCAAGCTGGGGGACATCCTGGCCGAGACCAAGACCGTGGCCGAGGGCGTGCGCACCACGGAGTCCGTGCATTTTTTGGCGCGCAACCTGGGCGTGGAGCTGCCGCTCACCGAGCAGGTCTACCGCATCCTCTACGAGGACAAGGACCCGTCCCAGGCCGTGCGCGACCTGATGAGCCGCGAGCTGCGCAGCGAGTAGCTCCTGCGGACGCTGCAGCCTTTCGGACGGCCCGCCGCGGTGGGCCGTTTTTTTTGCGCAAAAAGGCAGCCAACGCCGTGACAAATACCCCTGCCCCTGATAGGAATAGCTGTTACGTGCCCTGCCTCAGTCGGCTTACGCGAAGCTGAGCGCATGACCATCAGGGAGGACTGGACACATGTTCGGGCTGAAAATCGACCGGCAATCTCGGGTCATCATCGCCGCCTATGGCATATTCTGCGTGGGCCTGCTCATCACGTGTCTGTTCGCCATACGGCAGACGCACCGAATCCTGGATTCGGCGGAAAACCTGTACGCGCACCCCTTCACCGTGAGCAACAAGGCCCTGGAGGCCAGACTGACGGCCAGGGCCATCCGCAGCGAGATACTTGTGGCCCTGCTTTCGCGGGACACCAGAGAGGTCCGGCAGGTTCAGGCGCACATCCTCGCCCGGGACGCCGAGTTCGCTGCGGCCATGGCCACGGTCCGCTCGTTCTACCTGGGCGACCTGGGCGAGGTGGACCGGATCGAGCAGCTTTACGCCGCCTGGCAACCGAAACGCGACGCCCTGCTGGTCATGGCCAGCCACGGAGATTTCGACCAGGCCCGGACCCTGGTCTTTACGTCGGGAACTCCAAGATACCATGAACTCGACGCCGAACTGGACAAGGTCATCGCCTTCGCTCGCGACCGCGCGGTCAACTTTCTCCAGGAGACGCACGCCCGGCAGGTCCAAGCCGAACGCGTCATCTACCTGGTCATGCTCGGCGGGTTCGCCGCCAGCTTCCTGTGCAGCGCTGTCGTCATCCGGCGTGTGCGCGATCTTGTGCGAAGCACTGAGGACACCCTTGAACTCCTGGCGCACCACGACAGCCTCACCGGCCTCCCCAACCGCCAGCTCTTCGCCGACCGCTTCGGCCAGGCATTGCGGCAGGCGGAGCGCGAGGGAAAAATTGCGGCCATCATGTATGTGGACCTTGACCGCTTCAAGGCCGTCAACGACACCTATGGGCACAAGGCCGGGGACCAGCTTCTGGTCCACGTGTCCGCGGGATTTGCCGCAGCCGTTCGCCGCAGCGACACCGTGGCCCGCATGGGCGGCGACGAATTCGTCATCCTGCTCTTGGCCCCAAGGAACGAGGAAGCCCTGCGCCGGGTGGCGGAGAAGATCATTCTGGTGGCGTCCACACCCTGCACCTTCCAGGGCCACCCCCTTGAGGTCAGCGCCAGCGTGGGCATTGCCGTGTTCCCCTCGGATGGCCGGGATGCACAGACCCTGCTGAACTATGCGGACAAGGCCATGTACCAGGCCAAGATGGCCGGGCGGAATCAGTTCAGGTTCTACGCCGAGGCCGAGCCGACCTGACCCCTGGCCCACAGGCCGATCGCCACGCGCGGCCCAGGGCTTTGCCCCACGCGTGGCCATTTGCAACGCCAACCGCCCAGCTTTCCACCGCAGTTCCGACCATCCGTCCAGGCCACCAGCCCCGGCCGCCAAAGCCTGCCTGCGCCAACGCCAAAAGGCCCCTCCCGGTGACGCATCGCCGGAAGAGGCCCGTTCACTTGAGCGGCGGCCGGGGCGTCGTCTTCACATCCCCCAGGCCGCCGCAATCGCTGTTTTGTCTAGCCCTCGACGCGGCGCACGCTGACGAAGTGCTCCTGCATGCAGATGCCGCCGCCGCCCTTGTCCCAGTTGTCCATGCCGCCGGGCATGAGGTCGTTGTCCGACACGCCCCGGCCCTTGGCGCGGCTCTCCACCGGCAGGGTGTGGCCGAAGCCGTGGACCATGAACACCGCCTCGGGGTGGATGAACTCCGTGACATAGGCGCGCAGGCACCCGCCCTCGCCCCTGGTCGAGGTGACCTCGACCAGGTCCATGTGCTCGATGCCCAGCGCCTTGGCCCGGGCCCTGTTCAGCCAGAGCACGTTCTCGGGCATGAGCGCGGACAAGAGCGGGTTGTTCACGGTGTGGCCCTGGGTGTGCAGGCCGCAACGGCCAAAGGTGATGCGGAACTGGTTCTTGGGCGGCCTGGCGGGCGAGACATACGGCGGCAGGGACGGCACCTTGGCCTGGTCGAGCTTTTCCGAGAAGAGCTCGATCTTGCCCGAAGGCGTCTTGAAGGACAGGGGCTTGTAGGTGGGCTTGGCGGCCAGCTCCACGAAGCCCTTGGCCGCAAAGTCCTCGACGCTGACCCCGGTGCCTTCCAGCTGCCTGGCCCAGAGCTCCTCGGGCCTGTCGACCGCCAGGGCCTCGATGCCCAGGCGCTTGGCCAGGCCGGCGAAGATCTCCCAGTCGGCCCTGGTGTCGAAGCGGGGCTGCATGGCCCGGCTACGCAGGAAGAACTGGGGCTTGAGGCCGCCCTTGCCCGCGACGAGGCTCTCACGCTCCAGGTAGGTGCTCATGGGCAGCACCACGTCGGCAAACCAGGCCGTGTCGGACCAGGTGAAGGTGATGGCCACCATGAGCTCCAGCTTGTCCCACATCTTCTTCACGGCCGCCGGGTCGGGGAAGCCCATGAGCGGGTCGTGGCGGTGGGCGATGTACGCCCGGATGGGGTACGGCTTGTCCGTGACGATGGCCTCGAAGGCCAGGTTCACCAGGCCCGGCCCGGCGTCGAAGTGGGTGCGGCCCTCGGCCCAGCCCGCGCCGTCGACGCGTTTGGCCTCCGGCTTGGGGAACAGCTCAGCCAGCTGCTTCAAGCCCTTGCGGCCCACGTCGCCGGCCTTGCAGGACAGCGGCAGGCCGCCCTTGGCACCGATGGCGCCCATGAGCGCATTGATGATGTAGGCCGTGCGGCAGACGTGGAAGGAGTCGCCGTAGCGCGCCACCATCCAGCCCGGATGCCAGACCACCGAGGGCGCGGCCTTGGCGAACTGGCGCACAAAGGCGCGGATGGCCTCGGCGTCGGCCCCGGTCTCCTTTTCGGCGAACTCCGGGGTGTAGGGCTCGATGAACGCCTTCAAGAGGTCGAAGTCCTTGATCCATTCCTTGACGAACTTGCGGTTGTAGAGCTTCTCCTTCACGATGACGTTGATCACCGCGAGGTTGAAGGCGTAGTCCGTGCCGGGGCGGATGAGGAAGAAGTGGTCGGCCTTGGCGCCGGGCACGTTGGCCCGGATGTCGATGACCGAGAGCTTGCACCCGGCGTCGCGCGCGTCGAGCAGGTCGTTGACCTCCTTGACGTTG
>CAZXZF010000321.1:0-3498 GCA_964645095.1 uncultured Desulfocurvus sp.
GAGGCCGTGCGCCTGCGCAACCACATCCTGCGCAGCTTCGAGGCCGCGGCCTGGATGGCGGACGAGGACGAGCGCCAGCGCAGGCTCTGCTTCCTGGTGGTGGGCGGCGGGCCAACGGGCGTGGAGCTGGCCGGGGCCATGGCCGAGCTCATGGCCGGGGCGCTGCGGCGCGATTTCCCCCGGCTCGGGCTGGCCAGCCCCTGCGTGACCCTGCTTGAGGCCGGTGACGGGCTTTTGCCCGGCTTTCCGGAGGGCTTGCAGGCCTATGCCCGCAGGAAGCTCGAGGCCCTGGGCGTGGATGTGCGCGTGGGCGCGGTGGTGCAGCGCGTGACGCCCCAGGGCGCGTTTTTGAAGGACGGCAGCGCGCACCGGGCGGCCACCGTGGTCTGGACCGCCGGGGTCAAGGGCGAGCCCGTGGCCGCGCGCCTGGGGCTGGCCGTGGCGCCCAACGGCCAGGTGCTGGCGCGGCCCACCCTGCAGAGCCAGGAGCGCCCGGAGGTCTTTCTCGCGGGCGACATCTGCCGGGCCGAGCACGGCGGGCGGCCGCTGCCCATGTTCGCGCCCCCGGCCATCCAGGAGGGCAGGCACGCGGCGCACGGCATCCTGCGCCTGCTGCGCGGGCGGGAGCCGCTCCCGTTCCGCTATTTCGACAAGGGCATGATGGCGACCATCGGCAAGAAGGCGGCGGTGGTGCGCCTGGGCAGGTTCTCGTTCAGGGGCTTGCCCGCCTGGCTGTTGTGGCTGGCGGTGCATCTGGCCTATCTCATCGGCTTCCGCAACCGGCTCTTTGTCCTGGCCAACTGGGCCGTGGACTACTTCCTCTCCGAGCGCTGCGTGCGCCTCATCAGCCGCCGGAACCCGCTGGCTTGACCCCTGGCTTGGCGAGGTCCAGGCCCAGCAGCACCACGCGGTTGCGGCCCTGGTTCTTGGCCAGGTAGAGGGCCTCGTCGGCCCGGCGGATGACGTCGTCGATGGTCTGGTCCTCCGGGGCCACCAGGGTGCCGCCCAGGCTGATGGTCACGGGTTCGGCCAGCCCGGCCTGGGCGCTCAGCTTTTCCTCCACCAGCGCGCGGGTGCGCTCGGCCACCTCGGCCAGGCGCTCTGCGTCCACCCCGTCGAGCACCATGAGGAACTCCTCGCCGCCGTAGCGGCCAAAGGTGTCGTACTGGCGCAGGGTGCCGACGATGATGGCGGCCAGCTCCCGCAGCACCACGTCGCCCTGCTGGTGGCCAAAGCGGTCGTTGACGGCCTTGAAGTGGTCCACGTCGATCATCAGGCAGCCGAGCTGGGAGAGATGCCTGCGCTGCCGGGCGAAGCCCTCGCTGAAGCGGCCCATGACCGCGGCGCGGTTGGCTACGTTGGTCAGGGTGTCCGTGGTGGCCATGCGCCGCAAAAGCGCCTGGGACTCGTCGAGGCGTGTCTGCATCTGGCGGAAGAAATACCACAGGGTCAGGAGCAGCAGCGCCAGGGTGAAGCTGCCCTGGGCGAGGATGATGAGGGTGTTCTCGCGCAGGGTCTGGTTCAGTTCGTCGATGCCGAAGTTCACGCTGATGCCGCCGCGCACCTGGCCCACGCTGTAGCCCTGCCTGGCGTGGCAGGCGAGGCAGGGCTGCTCCACCAGGAGCGGGGCCATGTAGCGGAAACGCGCTCCTTCGGCCTTGTCCTCCATGACGAAGGATTCCTTTTGTCCGGCCTCGAAGGCGCGCAGGGCCTGGGCCTCGAAGGCGTCCGGGATGTTGCCCGGATTCAGCGGGCGCAGGCTGGTGATGTGGAAGGTGAAGGTGTCCTTCTCCCCTGCGAGCTCGGAGATCTCGCGGGTCATGCTGGCCGGGTTCTTCCTGGTCAGCACACGGCCGTCGGCGGCCTGGAGGTCCGGGTTCTCCAGGTAGGGGTTGGACTGCATGCCCGGGCGCTTGATGACGTACACGCCGCCGTGCTGGGCGTTCCACTTGCGCGTGAGCACGACGCCGCCGAAGTGCGCGCGGGCGCGGGAGATCACCTGCTCCCTGAGCAGCGCGCTGCTGCGCAGGGAAAGGCCCAGGAACACACCCGAGATGCAGAGCCCGATGGCCAGGCTGGCGAGGAGGAAGAAGCGCTTGAAGATGCGACTGTCTTCGGACATGGACGGCTCCAGTGCTCGACAGTTGCAGAGAGGGTGCCCGTTGTCCTGGCGCGCTGGCAGGGGGCGCCCCCGTCTAGCCGCCAGCGGGACAGGCCGTGGTGCTTACGCGCCTTGTTTTTTGCGCCTGCTCAGGTAGCCGAGGACCAGCGCAGACACCTGGAAGCCCAGGCTCAGGCCCAGGCTGGCGAAGGTGAGCTTGCGGCGGAAGCCCGCCCAGGCCGTGTGCGCCTCCAGCAGCACCAGCTGGCGGCGCAGGCCGCAGCGTGCGCTTAAGCGTGCCTTGGCCGCCTGGATTTCCTCAAGTTCGCTGTCTAGAAACATGCCTTGTCCTTTTCCAGTTCGGCAATGCTTTGGGCAAAGATGCCGGGCCGCGCGCCCAGGCGCCGCCGCAGGGCGCAAAGCGCCATCCAGCCAGCCGCCAGCGCCGCAGCCGCCGCGAGGAGAAGCCCGGTCAGCCGCCATTCCGCAGGCAGGGCGTAAATTCCCGCGCCCACGAGCAGGAGCAGCCCGAACAGAATAAGCGCCGTTCCCAGGAAGGCCAGGATCAGCACCTGGATGACGCGGATCTTGTCCTCGCGCAGTTCCAGGGCCAGCAGCTCCAGGCGGTCCCCCAGGATGTCGGCGGCCTGGCCGCCCAGCCGCCCGGCCGCCGCGGCAAGCTCCTGGAGAGCAGAAGACACCCCGGACACGCTACTTCCTCGACAGGACCCAGCCAAGCAGCAGGCCCACGATGAAGGTCCCGCCGATGACCTGGTAGGGCTTGTCCTTGATGATCCGGTCCGTGTCGCCTGCGGCGCTCCTGCAGTTGTCCAGGAACTTGTGCCCATACTCGCCGTAGCGGTCCTTGGCGGTGTCCAGGTATTCCGAGAGCGCCTTGCGCGCCTTGGTCACCTGCTCGTCCATTTCTCCGCCCGTGGCCTCCAGCAGCGCCTGGGCGTGGACCATGATCTCTTGCAGTTCCGCACTCATCCTTTCCGTGTTGCTCCGATTCAGTTCCATAGCGGTCATCCTCCATTTTTGCCAATGCCGGACGAGATGCTCGACCGGCCGGGGTTCACATTTTTAAGCTTGATTTGTTTATATCACGGGTAATTTTCGTTTGTCTATGTTCATTGTGCGCGTGCGAAGTATTATTTTGCCGCTCCGGCCCTGGGGCGGCGAAAACCGGTTGGCCCTGTGTGCCGCCCTCTCCCCCGTTTACCTGCGCGCGGTTTTGCTCTAGAAGGGTGCCAGGCGGGGTGGCCCGCCTTCCTTTTGTACGCCAAACGGCCAGCCAGAGTGGCCAGACACAACGGACGGGCAGCCCATGCGCATTTCCGACAGACTCAAGAAGCTCAAGCCCTCGGCCACCCTGGCCGTCAACGCCAAGGCCCAGG
>CAZXZF010000322.1:0-3490 GCA_964645095.1 uncultured Desulfocurvus sp.
CATCGCCCAGGTGTTCATGTTCGAGCAGTGGCTGCGGCACTATTTCGTCGTCGAGCGAGACGGCAAGCTGTTCATCGAAATCCCCCAGGACGACCTGACGGAAATCTACGCCAAGCATGAGGGGCTGGGCGGCCTGGCCGACATGTTCAACAACGGCGAGATCTCCTACGAGAAATGCCAGGCCATGGTCTGCGCCTTTGTCGGCGCGCGCTTCGACGGCATCAAGTACGGCCCGGACGTGGTCTCGCGCACGCTGGACGGCAAGGCCTTCAAGATCGAGATGTACGTCTTCGGCGTGTGGATGAAAGGCCATGAGGCCTACCTCGACGCCCAGAAGCTGCCCTTTGCCGAGTGGCTGGAGATGTACGAGGGCTGGAAGACGCTGGACCAGGTCAAGGAGTACCGGCGCAAGCTGGAGGCCGGCGGGGACGATCCCAACCAGCCGGCCAGCACCTGCGCGCACTAAATCTTGCATCTGGACCAGGGTTTGCATAAACCTTGAAGCGCGGTCGGGCTTGCCCCCCACAAGTCTGGAGTTATTTTCCCGGTCCCCCTAACAATGGTGAGGTCCCCTGCGGTGTGCGCTCTCTGGGCCAAGGATGAGAATGCTGACGATGCTGCGCGCAAGCGCAAGCTCGTACTGGATATGCTGGAGGACATCCGTGACCAGCGTGCCAAGCTCAAACTTGAGTTCGACAAGGGCACCACCAGCCTCAAGGATATCACGGCCACCCTCATCGAGTTCGATGCCGAGAGCCTGACCGTGGAAGTTACCGCCCTCAAGGGCGTTTCCGGCACCTGGATCGGGGCCGAGGTCACCTGCTTCTTCCGCATCCACGACCGCGAGACCCGCGGACGCGAGCAGTTTTTGACCTTCACCACGCGCATCAAGGGTGTGGAGCAGCGCCCAAGCGGCATGGTCCACTTCATCCTGGGGCTGCCCGAAACCGTCAAGAGCGCGCAGTTGCGCCGCAGCGTGCGCGTCAGCGTGGACCAGCGCAAGGTGCCCACCCTCAAGTTCTGGCGCGAGCTGCCCTCCGGGGCCATCATCGCGGACACCAAGCCGCTCCTGGACAGCGAGACCGACGCCAAGCGCGGGCTCAAGGTGGACAATTTTTCCGCCAACGGCATGCGCCTGCTCATCTCCAACGCCCTGGCGCACGAAGCCCTGCCCGAGCAGCGCAAGGGCGAGCACTTCTCCTTCCATTTCCAGGCCGTGGCCGAGCCCGGCAGCCCGGCGGCGAGCTTCTGGGTCAACGCCATCCTGCGCAACATCTTCAGCGACACGCAAAAGGGCGAGACCGCGCTGGGCTTCGAGTTCATCTCCGAGGGCTTCATCGACGAGACCAGGCGGCTGGTCTGGCGGCCGCTGAAGTTCGACGAGGTGGGCGGCCTGGGCAAGTTCGTCTTCAAGTGGAACCTGGACCTCTACCGCGAGAAGGGCATCGGCCAGGGCTAGGGCCTGTTTCCAAATGATGGATTTTGTTCCCTGGCGAGGAGAGAGCCTATTTTGGGGCCAGGGGGTGTACTCATGCGGTACAGCCCTGGGCCAAAATCGGCTCGCGCCGACCTTCAGACAACGTCCAGGGGGCAAAAGACGCTTTTAGAAACAGGCCCTAGGGCCGCGTCCCCGAAATCCGTCCTTGCCCGCCATGGCGGCGCATCCCCCAGGCACGGCCAGAACAGGCGCCTGGCCTCAGGCTGGGTGACGCCGTTGTCGGCGCGCGCGCGCGCCGGGCAAGGCCACGCGCTGTGCGCCCCTCTCCGGCCAAGGGTTTCAAGGCCTTTCGGCTCGGCAGGCCACAGGCGCCACCAACGCGGCGCGAGGGGGCGCTTACCGCCGCACGGGCAGGATGGGCCGGACCTCTATGGGCGTGTTGGCGTAGGGGTCGACCTCGCGCTTCTTCTTCGGCGGCGTGCTGCCCAGGACGGTGTCGCCCGTGTCCTCGTCGCGGCCCAGGCGGATGCCGTCGGCCTTGGGCGTGCCCATGCCGTAGTCCTGGCGGTTCTTGGCCGTGTCGATGTTCGGGAACTTGGACGGCCGGGGCTCGTCGTCCTGGGCAGTGGGCTGGGCCGTGGGCTGGGCCGTGGACTTGAACTCCATGCGCACCGGGGGCGGCGCGGCCTGGGGCGGCTCCGGGGGGGTCACCGGGACGCGCACGCTGCTGTCCTGGGCTTGGGCCAGCACGGGGAGAAGCAGGAGCAACGCAGCCGCCAGGGCGGATCTGCCGGATTTCTGACGCATGGTGCCTCCGGGGCTTCCGGGCCGCCTGGCCCGGGATTTAGGGTTTGAATTGCGCCCCGTTTCAGTATACTCTCGAATGTCCAAGACACGCAACGGCCCAGCCTCGGGCCACGCAGCAAACGGAGGATCACGGAGCATGTCCAACCGCGCCGATGCCTACAAGGCCGCCGGGGTCAACATCGACGAGGCCAACCAGTTCGTGGAGCGCATCAAGGCCCTGGCCCAGAGCACCCACGGCAAGGGAGTGCTCTCGGGAATCGGCGGCTTCGGCGGCCTGTTCAAACCAGACCTCAGCAACATTCATGCCCCGGTGCTCGTCTCCGGCACGGACGGCGTGGGCACCAAGCTCAAGCTCAGCTTCGCCTTTGGCGGGCACGACACCATCGGCATCGACCTGGTGGCCATGAGCGTCAACGACGTCCTGGTCCAGGGGGCCAAGCCGCTCTTCTTCCTCGACTATTTCGCCACAGGCAAGCTCGACTCCGAGGTCGCCGTGCGGGTGGTCTCCGGCATCGTGGAGGGCTGCGCCCAGTCCAAGTGCGCGCTCCTGGGCGGCGAGACCGCCGAGATGCCCGGCTTCTACGCCGACGGCGAGTACGACCTCTCCGGCTTCTGCGTGGGCCTGGTGGACTACGACCGCATCGTGGACGGCTCCCAGATCAGCCACGACGACGTGCTCATCGGCCTGGCCTCCACCGGCCCGCACGCCAACGGCTATTCGCTCATCCGCAAGATCTTCGACGCCTCCGGGCTTGACGGCGACGACCCCCTGCCCGGCGGCGGCGGGACGACCATGGCCGGTGCGCTCATGGCCCCGACGCGCATCTATGTGCAGCCGGTGCTGAACATCCTGCGCGACCTGCCGGTCAAGGGCATGTGCCACATCACCGGCGGCGGCTTCTACGACAACCTGCCGCGCGTGCTGCCCAAGGGCGTCGCCGCGCACGTGCGCTTCGGCTCCTGGCCGGTGCAGCCCGTGTTCCAGTGGCTGAAGGACCAGGGCCAGCTGTCCTGGCCCGAGATGCTGCAGATCTTCAACACCGGCATCGGCTTTGTGCTCATCGTCAAGAAGGACGCCGTCAACGACGTCATGGACCGGCTCGCGGCCATGGACACGCCCGGCTACGTCATCGGCGAGATCAAGCCCCGCGTGGGCGACGAGGAGCAGGTGCAGATGGTTTTCCCCGAAGCCTAGCGCAAGCCGCCCCCGCAAAATTGAAAAGCCCCGGTTCTGCCGGGGCTTTT
>CAZXZF010000323.1:0-3489 GCA_964645095.1 uncultured Desulfocurvus sp.
GCATGGTCGACGAGTTCATCAAGCGCAAGCACGGCCAGATCAAGGTCAGCTACCCCCACCCGTCGCTGGAGGAGACGCTGAAGCCCACCTACGGCGTCATCGTGTACCAGGAACAGGTCATGAGCACGGCCCGGGTCATCGGCAACTACTCGCTGGGCGAGGGCGACCTGCTCAGGCGCGCCATGGGCAAGAAGAAGCCCGAGGAGATGGCCAAGCAGCGCCAGCGCTTCATGGAGGGCGCGCGAGAGAACAGGATCAATGAGGCCACGGCGGCGGAGATCTTCGACCTCATGGAGAAGTTCGCCGAGTACGGCTTCAACAAGTCGCACTCCGCGGCCTACGCCCTCATCTCCTACTACACGGCCTATCTCAAGGCCCACTTCCCCAGTGAGTTCATGGCCGCGCTCATCAGCTCGGAATTGAGCAACACCGACAAGGTCTTCAAGTACATCAACGCCTGCCGCGAAATGGGCATCAAGGTGGTGCCGCCGGACGTGAACCTGTCCTTGGCCCGCTTCTCGGTCAAGGACGAGCAGGTCATCTTCGGCATGGCCGGGGTCAAGGGCGTGGGCGAGGACGCCGTGGACGACATCGTCAGCGAGCGCGTGGCGAACGGACCCTTCCTGGACATCTTCGACCTCTGCGAGCGGGTGAACCTGCGCAAGATCACCAAGCGCACGCTGGAATCGCTCATCAAGGCCGGCGCCCTGGACAGCCTGGGCAAGACCCGGGCCGGGCACATGGCCCTGCTTGAGCGCGCCGTGGCCCTGGGCCAGAAAAAGGCCAAGGAAAAGGCCCAGGGCATGATCAACATGCTCGACCTGCTGAACACCGGCCCCGGAGGCGGAGCGAAAACCTCCGACGCCCGGCCCGGCTCCGCCACGGAAGACGCCCTGCCCGAGTGGGGCGACGAGGAGAAGATGCGCCTGGAAAAGGAGGCCCTGGGCTTCTTTTTGTCCTGCCACCCGCTACTGCGCTTCCGCCACGAACTGCGCCGCCTGGGGTTGATCCCCCTGGACGAGCTGAAGGAGCTGGCGGGCGGGCATCTGGTGCGCGTGGCGGGCATCGTCACGGGCGTGCGCGAATACATCAACAAGAAGGGCGACAAGATGGCCTTCCTGCAACTGGAGGACCTGACCGGCACGGGCGAGTGCACGCTCTTCGCCGACACCTACGCACTAAGCAAGGAGCTGGTGAACAACGACCAGCCCCTCGTCTTCGAGGGCAAGGTGGACGCGCGCAGCCGCCCCGGCGAGGAGGAAGGCCCGCGCGAGTCCAAGATGCTGGCCGAAAAGGTGGTGCTCCTGACCGACGCCGCAGCCGCGAGCTTTGAGCCGGTGCGCATCCCCGCGCGCGAGGAGCACTGCGAGCCGGAGCGCCTGGAGGCGCTGAAGGCCGTGCTGGCCGGCCACCCGGGCCCGGTGCCGGTGCTCATGGACCTGCACCTGGCCGAGGCCGTGTGCACCATGAAGCTGGGCGACCGCTTCCAGGTCTGCCCCACTCCGGAGCTCTGGGCCGAGGTGGACAAGTGGCAGAAGGCAGGGTGAGGACGAGGGCACAGGGGCAAGGACAGGCTGGATTCCCCCAACTGAGGGGGTCCGGGGGGAATCATTCCCCCCGGCGGGATATGGGGATGTATTAAATTAATATCTTGATGTGCAACCAACAGTATGAAATAATTCATCTTGCCGTTTAACCGTTTCTATTTTGGCACCCTAAAAATATTCCTGGCTACCCGCCGCGTCAGGCGCTATAATGCGCAGCATGAAGAAACCCACCGCGCCCGCACCAGACCCTCGGCCCATGGCCAAGGCGTATGCATACATCCGCCTCTCCTCACAAGCGCAAGCCGCCGGCGACGGGCAACGTCGGCAGCGCGATACTGCGCAGCAGTTCGCCGCGCAGCAAGGGTATGAGATCGTCGACTACGTGCAGGACATCGGCAAATCCGCGTTCCGCAGCACCAACTCCTTACAAGGCGAATTGGCCGAGTTCCTCAAAATGGCGCAGAAAGGCGCGTTTGCGGATGGAACGCTCTTGATCGTGGAGTCCGTTGACAGGCTGTCGCGAGATGAGCTGCAACCAGCCGTTCGTCTTCTGCTCAACATCTTCGACTATGGGCTTTTGCTCGGCATCATCTCAGAAGAAAAAATCTTCAGCCAGATCAACTTCGATGACTTTCTTCAGCTGCTCAATGACATGTCGCGTTCGAACAAAGAAAGCGCAATGAAGTCTACACGATCCATTGAAAATTGGAAAACCAAGCATTCGAAGGCGAAAGTTGGAAAACCCGTCAGCAAGCAATGTCCAAATTGGATGAAGTTGAAAGGCGGCAAGTTCAAGCTGATTCCCGAGCGGGCCGAGATCGTCAAACGGATTTTCGACTGGTACTCCGAAGGCAAGGGGCAGGGAAAGATCGCTGACATGCTGGCGGAACAAGGCGTCCCGGCATGGAACAAGCGCAAGCCGGTATGGCACCAGAGCTACATCTTCAAGCTGCTGCATAACCATGCGGTAATTGGCGAATATCACCCGGAGGTGACCGTCAGTGGCAAAAGGACTTCAGCCGGTATCATTGAAAATTACTACCCAGAGATCATCGACAAAGACACGTTCAAACTGATCCAAGACAAGACTCGGCTTCGGCGAGAAAACCATGCGGGGCGGAAGGGCAAGAAATACTCAAACCTTTTTCAGGGCATGACTCGCTGTGCAGTTTGCGGTGCCCGGATGCGGTATCTCAGCCACACTAAAGACTCTACCCGAAAAAATGGCCTGCGCCCTTGGGCTATCTACTTGGCTTGCTCAAGTTCGCTCAAAAAGGGCGGGTGCAGGAACAAGCAGTACTACAGCTACCTGCACATGGAGAACTTCATCCTGTCTGGCGTCATGTCCGACATCGACATCGTCGAAGCCGCCGGAGTGCATGACGAGCGGCAGAAGCAGCATCTGGAGCGTGTGCAGGACCTGGACGCGCAGCTGACCAGAGAAAAGGCGATCCTCTCGCGCTATCTCGATGCTATGGAGAATCAGAATCTCTCGAACATGCCTGAACTTATCAGCAAGCTGGAGAAGACCAACACGAGGCGTACCTTGATTGAAAAGCAGCTTTCCGCAGCGCGTGCCGGCGCGGCTGAAGCCCGCGAGGCCGCGCAGTCCGCGGTCCTGTTCCGCCTTGTTGAAGAAGCCTATAGTGAGCAGCTACCAGAGAACATCGACATGTCCGACGAAGCCATCTACTCCCGCCGCTTGCGCATCGCGAACCAGATGCGTGCGGTTATCGAGGACGTGGCGTTCCATGAGGACCACCTGATCCGCATCAAGACGCGCGCGGGCACGGCGTATGAGCTCGTGAACCGGGAATGGACGCGCATCGAGAAGAACAAGCGTATCGGCGCCAAGGGCACGCTGACGGCTCGGACCTACGTCGGTCGCGCAACTATGCAGCTCGGAGCCGAAGAGGACGAGGAGGAGTAGCGGCCTCCGGGT
>CAZXZF010000324.1:0-3462 GCA_964645095.1 uncultured Desulfocurvus sp.
ATGCTTGAACGCCCATGCGTTCCGGTCCCTGGCCGAGGCCAGAGACATCATCGAGGCCTGGCGGCAGGATTACAACACGGCCCGGCCCCACAGCTCACTTGGCGGATTGGCCCCGGAGGAATACGGAAGAGCCATGAATGAGGAAAACCAGAACAGCCAGAGCCCCAACTTATGGATGGTATACTCGGCGGGGTAGGGTCAGGACCACCGGACCACATTCGTTCAGACAACGGGTCCGAGTTTACTGCGAAGGCTGTTAGGGCATGGTTTGCCAGGGTGGGCGTCAAGACTCTGTATATCGAGCCAGGTTCCCCTTGGGAAAACGGCTACTGCGAAAGCTTCAACGGAAAGATGCGCGACGAGAAGCTGAACGGGGAGATATTCTACACGCTGCGGGAAGCCCAGGTGGTCCTAGAGGTGTGGCGTCAGGAGTACAATACGATTAGGCCGCACAGCTCGCTGGGACAACGTCCGCCAGCACCGGCCGCCACCCTGCCCCTCGGGCCAGGGTGCTCCCCTTGGGGCCCACCTCTTGCGCCAAGAGGGGAACATGGACTAACATAATAAGTGGTACAACTATTGGGGGCAGGTCAATGTTGCGCCATCCTGATGGATTTGCCATGGAGGACGACATGAATGGATAGGTGATCCGTCACGGGTGGGGATGGCGAGCTTGAGCCTCGAGGCCAAGGCAGGTGTTGATTCTAATACGATTGCGCCCGAGGCCCATAAGCGGCGCAAGCTGTACAGCAGGCGAATAGCCTGTTTTAGGAGAGCGCACGTGGCCATCTACTATGTGCATGGATTCGGATCATGCTCCCAGGCGAACGAAAAAAAACGGCTGGAGATGGTACAGATTTTCCCTGGCACGCCTGTGCATATGTTGGATTACAACTCTTCAAGCCTCTATATTGATAACGTTGGCGCCTTGGTCCATGAAGTCTCTAAAACGTCGAAAGAAACGCCCTTCTTTATTGGGAGCAGCCTTGGCGGGCTGTATGCCAGGGTGCTCTGTTCCAGGTATGCTGGTGCCAATTGCGCTCTGTTCAATCCTGTGATTGATCCAGTCTCGCTGCTCCTGGGGAAAGTCGGCAGGAATATCAATTTTTGCAGTGGCTTCCCCTTCGAAATCACCGAAGATGTTGCGCGGTCTTACTCTGGGTATGATGGACAGATCTCTTTGCACGATCACCGCATGACCGTTTTCGTTGCCATAGACGATGAGATTCTGGATCCTCGAGGGATCACTCATTACTTCATGGGCCGGGCAGAAATTATCCAGATTCAGGGGGGACACAGGATCCCAAGCCTGATGCCCTATGCTGAGCAACTGGTGCTGGCGAGAGAGCCCACGGCGTAGGGTGTTATGCAAATTGACCGGAGACAGGGCTGGGACCGGGGATGACCTGCCCCCTAACCTCGGCCCGTATTCTGGGACCAGATTACGGGTGTTACATTTCTCCCCTTGACCGGGGTGCAGGGGCAGCGCCCCTGCCTCTCTCTCCTGCCTAGGCCTGCCAGCGCGCAAAGATGGAACGCGGCAGGAGGCGCGCTTCGGCCCCTGGTGCGGTGTGCGGCACGGCCAGCTCGCCCACCTGGATGCTGCCGGGCAGGCCGCGCAACACGTCCTGCAAGAGGTTGCCGAGCATCAGCGCCGAGGCCTCGATGTTGTACATGGTCAGGAGCAGCAGGCGCGCGTCGTCGGACAAAAGGGTGCGGCAGTCCACGAGCAGGTCGCGGACCATGCCCTCGACCTTCCAGACCTCGCGGTTGGGGCCGCGGCCAAAGGACGGCGGGTCCAGCAAAATGGCCTGGTAGCGGTTGCCGCGCCGCACCTCGCGCTGCACGAACTTGACCACGTCGTCCAGCAGAAAGCGCACCGGATGCCCTCTCATGTCAGGATTGGCAAGGCCCGACAGCTCCTGGTTGCGCTTGGCCCAGGCAATGGCCGGGCGCGAGGCGTCCACGTGGGTGGCGGCAAAGCCGCTGGCCTGGGCGGCCAGGCTGGCGGCCCCGGTGTAGCCGAAGAGATTCAGCAGGCGCGGCGGCTCGCCCTTTTTGGGGAACTGGGCCGCGATCTCAGCCAAAAGCCGCCAGTGCGGGGCCTGCTCCGGGAACAGGCCGATGTGCCGGGAGGTCTCGGACAGCCGCGCCTCCAGCGTGATCTGACGGCCACCGGGCAGTCCGCCGGGCAGATCAAGGCGCAGGGGCCAGGCCTTGGGCACTTTCCCGTTGACCGTGAGCCGCCCCTCGTCGTCCTGGCTGGCGTTGGCCTTGGCCCACTCGGCCTCGGGCAGGGCCGGATGCCACCAGGCCTTGGGCTCGTGGCGCACGATGAGATACTTCCCGAAGCGTTCGAGCTTGCGGGAATCGCCGGAGTCGATGAGCTCGTACTCCGGCCAGCCAGGGGTCACAACGGGGATATGCGTCACTCGGATACTCCAAAATCGCTCTCATAAAAGATTGTGCCCAGCACATGCGCGCTCTCGCCCGGGGTGTAGCCCGGCTCAATGCCGCCGCCGTGGTGATAGGCGCAGAGGAAGCGCGGGCCGTTCTCGTCGGCGGGTAGCTCAACCCAGCCGGAGTAGCCGAAGTCCGCCGGGCTGGCCTGGCGGTCGTTCTTCAACTCCAGCACGCGGCGCTGGATGTGCTCGTCGGGCAGAAGCCCGCTCTTGTGGTCCCAGGACCAGGCATAGTGCCGGCCCAGGGTCGGCTCCTCGGTGGCCAGGGACATGTGCCGCCACACGGCCTCGCAGGCGTTGTCGGCCCGGCGCACGATGGCCCCCACCAGGATGGGCCTGGTCTCGCCGGACATGCGGTCCACCGGGTACTCCCCGCGCGCGTGGCCGTCAATGAACAGGCGGCACAGGCCGGGCTCGTACTCGATGCGCACGGTGTGGAAGCGCCCCGGCTTCCAGGAGATGGGCAGGGCGTCGTCGGTGTCCGGCACCAGGCAGTCCGGGTACAGCTTCCACCAGATGCCCAGGCGGATGCCGCAGCCGTTCACGTCCGCCGCGACCACCTTGACCTCGGCCTCGAACACCGCGCGCGCCGAGGCCGGGTCCGTGAGCGGCCGCAGGGAGTAGCGCACCGGCGAGCTCACAGCCGAGGGCGGCCCGGACTCGTTCTTGACCACCAGGCCGTTCTTGGTCAGGCGCGGATTGCCCGGCACCGGGTGCAGGCCGTGGACCTCGAAGTCCGAGCACAGATCGTCCAGCGAGCCCAGCCAGGCCTTGGTGCCGGGGTCCGGCCCGACATCGCGGTAGGTCACCAGCAGCCGCCCGCTGCTGGTCCAGCCCAGGGTGGGCCGGTGCCCGATGAGCGGGGTGGGCCTGGGCTCGCCCCAGGTGGCCCCGCCGTCCTCGCTGAGGCAAGAGTACATGGGCTCGCCGACGAAGGAATTCTCGCGCATGAGCGCCAGCAGGCGCGGCGGCCCGCCCACCAGCTCCTGGGGCAGGCGGA
>CAZXZF010000325.1:0-3458 GCA_964645095.1 uncultured Desulfocurvus sp.
AGCTCCTCGGTGATCTGCTGGCCGAGCAGCCGGGCCTTGAGCACCAGGTTGTTCAAACAGCTTTCGAGCTGGCGGATGTCCGTGGTCAGGCGCTCGGCCAGAAGCCCGGTGACGTTGTCCGGCACCTGGACCTGGAGCGAACGGGCCTTGCGGCGGATGATCTCCTCGCGGGTGGCGTAATCCGGGGCCTGCATCAGGGCCATGAAGCCCGAGGCGAAGCAGGACACGAGCTGCGGGTCCACGTCGGAGAGTTCGCGGGGCAAGAACGAGCTGGTGAGCACCACCTTGCAGCCGCGCGCTTGCAGGGCCTTCAGGGTCAGCAGAAGCTCTTCCTGGAGCTTGCCCTTGCCCTGGAAGAAGTGGATGTCCTCCAGGAGCAAAACGTCCACGGACTCGCGGAACTCGGCCTTGAAGCGCGCGGCCTCCCTGGCCTTGATGGCCAGCACCAGGCGCGTGGTGAACTCCTCGGCCGAGAGGCAGGCGATGGCCACCCGGCTGCGGTTGGAGCGCTCGGCCAGGTGGCGGCCGATGGCGTGCAGCAGGTGGGTCTTGCCCAGGCCCGGCCCGGCGCTGAGGAACAGGTGGTCCGTGTCCAGGGAGTTGTTGCACAGGCCCTTGGCCGCGGCGCAGGCCAGCTCGTTGCACGGCCCGACCACGAAATCGTCGAAGCGGAAGCGCCAGCGGCTCAGGGACTCGGTCCGGGGCGCATGGCCCAGCGGCAGGCCCAGGTGCTCGACCGCCGGGCGGGGCCGGGTTTGGCCCTGGGTCTGGCTGAAGGTCTGGCCTGGGGTCTGGCCTGGGGTCTGGATCACCGGGCGGCGCTGGCCCACGCTGACCATGATTTCCGTGCGGCGGCCCGTGAGCTCCAGGGCGGCCTCGCGGATGGTCTCCAGGAGGCGGTCGCGCACCCAGGCGGCCACAAATTCATTGGGGGCGGACAGATGCAAGACGTTGTCCTCGATCTTGGCATCGAGCGGCTTGATCCAAAGGGTGAATAACCCTTGGTCCAGTCGATTTTCGAGGATGGCAAGCAATTTTTGCCAGAGGTCCGCATTCATGTGGCGAGGTCTACGCTTTGGGTGTCCCAAGGACAATGCTGCCACAGGCCGGAAGCAGTCCAGGACAGGCAGTTGTTCTCTACAATATAACAACCCGGATTCATTGCATTCCTATGATCTCAAAGCAGCCCAAGGCAAAACCTCTACGTACGCAGAACGCTTGCGCCGCCTAGGTTAATCTCCTGTTGGCAGCGATCTTTGGGAATCCTGTGCAAAGATTTCCCAACAGGCATAAGTGCGTTTTTCAGTGAATTTCGAATAAAAGAACGGGATTTCTGCGCCAGCGGTTTTATGGGTAAGCATGAAACCTGTGAAACATTGGGGTGCACGGAGACTTCACCACCAAGCCCGCGCCTGCTCACGCTTGGCGGCATGAGGCCATTCCGGGCCGATTCTCCCTGCTTCCCACATACCAAAGGGCCATGTCCGCGATTGCGCGGCGGCTGGTCGCTTTGCGGGTGGTTCGGCAATGAACACCAGCAACCAGCCGCAATGCTGTGGCATTATCTTATGGACCGGCTGAAAGCTTAGAGCGGCGGGCACTGGAGGGAATTCAAGAAAACATAGCAGACCAAATTGGTTTCGCCACTGGCTGACTTGAGGGCTCGATAGCTGATGGAATCAGTCCGGGATCAGCGTGCGCCGGACAGGGAGCGCGGGACGGCGCTTGGGCACGGTGATGGCCAAAAGGCCCTCGCGCAGGGTGGCGCTGATGCCCTCGCCGTCCGCATCCTCCGGCAAGGGGAAGCGCCGGGCAAAGGGCCCGTGGGCGCGCTCCATAAGGTGATAGACTGTGTCGGCGTCCTCGCGGGGGACGCAATCGGGGGGGCGCTCGCCGCGCACCACAAGCGCGCCGTCGGCCACCTCCACCAGCACCTGTTCAGGCGCCACGCTGGGCAGCTCTATGCGCACCACGAGCGCCTGGGCCGTCTCCGTGATGTCGGCCAGGGGCGTCCAGACATAGCCTGAACAGGAAGCCCCGGACAGGGTCGGCCCCTGGCTGGCAACATCCAGCATCCTGTCCATCTGCTCGCGAAACTCGTCCACGCCCCGCCACTGTATCCACTGGCCCTTGCCCATGTTCGCCCTCCTTCATCGGATGCTTTCTCATAGGATACTCGCGCTCGCCATGCAAGGCGCCGCAGCAAAGGGCATTGCAATATTTCCCGATCTTGGTACGAGATAGGTATTGCAAAACTTTTCACCTTTCGATATCAGGAATCATTCCTGATCACTTAAAAGGGGGGAGACTGATGGATGTTCTCATGCTCTCGCGGCTGCAATTCGCTGCCGCAACCATGTTCCACTTCCTGTTCGTGCCGCTGACGCTGGGCATCTCGGTGCTCATAGCCTGCATGGAGACGGCGTACGTGCGCACGGGCAAGGATGTCTACAAGCGCATGGCCAGGTTCTGGGGCAAGCTCTTTCTTATCAACTTCACCCTGGGCGTGGTCACCGGCATCACCCTGGAATTCCAGTTCGGCACCAACTGGTCGCGCTACTCGGCCTATGTGGGCGACATCTTCGGCTCGCTCCTCGCCATCGAGGCCACGGCGGCCTTCTTCCTTGAGTCCACCTTCATCGGCGTCTGGCACTTCGGCTGGGAGAAGCTCTCGCCCAGGGCCCACGCCATCTCCGCCTGGCTGGTGGCCGGGGCGGGCAATCTTTCCGCCGTCTGGATCCTCATCGCCAACGGGTTCATGCAGAACCCCGTGGGCTATGAGCTGCGCAACGGACGCGCCGAGCTGACCGACTTCGTGGCCATCATCACCAATCCCTGGGCCTGGAACCAGTTCGTGCACGTGGTTTCGGCCTCCTTCTGCGTGGCCACGTTCTTCATCATGGGCATCAGCGCCTGGCACCTCCTGCGCAGGCAGAACGAGGAATTCTTCCAGAAGTCCTTCCGCCTGGCGCTCTATGTAGGCCTGGCATCCACAGCCATCGTCGCGGCCCAGGGGCACATCCACGGCAACCTGGTGGCCAAGCTCCAGCCCGCCAAGCTGGCGGCCATGGAGGCCCACTGGGAGACCCGGAAGAACGCGCCCATGTATCTTTTGCAGATCCCCGATGAAAAGGGCGAAAAGAACCTGGTGGAGGCCCTGCCCGTTCCCGGCCTGCTGAGCTTCCTGGCGTTTAATGACGTCAACGCCGAGGTGAAGGGCCTGAAGGATTTCCCAGCCGCTGACCGCCCGCCCGTGACCATCACCTTCCTGGCCTTCCGCGTCATGGTCGGCATCGGCACGCTCATGCCGCTGCTCATGCTCTTCGGCCTGCTCAAGCGCGACGCGCTGGCCAATTACCCGCTGTACCTGAAGGCCATGGTCTGGGCCATGCCCCTGCCCTACCTGGGCATGCAGGCGGGCTGGGCCGTGACCGAGGTCGGCCGCCAGCCCTGGATCG
>CAZXZF010000326.1:0-3445 GCA_964645095.1 uncultured Desulfocurvus sp.
GCGGGCGCGGGCTGTACGAGATCATCTGCGACGGCCAGGCCTTCTGGGCCGAGCTTCCGGCCTGCGGCGCGCACTTCGCCGAGAACGCCGCCGCCGTTGCCGGGGCCTGCCATTTGCTGGGCCTGACCACGGAGCAGATCGCCGAAGGCCTGGCCAAGGCCGCCCTGCCGGGCCAGCGCTTCTGCTGCACCGAGGCCGGTGGCTGGCGCGTGGTGGACGACTCCTACAACGCCAACCCGCTGTCCATGCGCCGCAGCCTGGAAGCCGCCCGGCTCCTGGCCGGGGACGCGCCCCTGGTGCTGGTCCTGGGCGACATGAAGGAACTGGGCGCTGGCGCGGCCCAGGCCCACGAGGAGCTGGGCGCGGCCCTGCCGGAGCTCAAGCCCGTTGCCGTGTTCTTCCAGGGCGAGTTCGCCGCTGATGTCGCTCGCGGTGCGGGCGGGGCGGTGGCCGTCACGAAAATTTCCGAGCCCGCCGTTGTGCTGGCGCAGCTGAACGCCGCCAAGAACGGCACTCGCGGCGTGGTCCTGGTCAAGGGCTCGCGCTCCTGCCGCATGGAGCTGTACACCCAGGCGCTCCTGGCCGGGCTTGGCGAATCCGGGAAGGGGGGCCGCCCATGATCTATCATCTGCTCTACCCGCTGGCGGCCAAGTTCACGCTGTTCAACGTCTTCCGCTACATCACCTTCCGCAGCGTCTACGCGCTCCTGACGGCCCTCGTGATCTCCATTCTCCTTGGGCCCAAGCTCATCGAGTGGCTGAACGCCCTGCGCTGCCGCCAGCACATCCTGGAAGAGGTCACCTGCCATCAGGCCAAGGAAGGCACCCCGACCATGGGCGGCCTGCTCATCGCCGTGTCCCTCATCAGCAGCGTGCTGCTCTGGGGCGACCTGACCAATGTCTACATCTGGCTTACCCTGTATGTCTTCGTGGGCTTCGGGGCCGTGGGCTTCTGGGACGACTACACCAAGGTGGTCAAGAAGCAGAACAAGGGCATCTCCCCGCGCGCCAAGCTGGCCGGGCAGATCTTCGTGGCCGGGTCGGCCATCGCCTTCCTGATCTTCCAGCCCGCCTACTCCACGGTGCTCTCGGTGCCGTTCTTCAAGAACATCCACCCGGACCTGGGCCTGTTCTACCTGCCCTTCGCCGTGCTGGTGCTGGTGGGCGCATCAAACGCCGTGAACCTGACCGACGGCCTGGACGGACTGGCCATCGGCCCGCTGGTGGTCTCCGCCGCCTGCTTCGCCATCTTCATCTACGCCGCGGGCAACGCGGTGATCTCCGCGTACCTGAACATCACGCCCGTGCCCGGCGTGGGCGAGGTCACGGTGTTCTGCGGGGCGCTGGTGGGCGCGGGCCTGGGCTTCCTCTGGTTCAACGCCTACCCGGCCCAGGTGTTCATGGGCGACGTGGGCTCGCTCTCCCTCGGCGGGGTCCTCGGCTTCATCGCCGTTCTGGCCAAGCAGGAGCTGGTGCTGGCCCTTGTCGGCGGCGTGTTCGTGTTCGAGACCCTCTCGGTGATCCTCCAGGTGGGCTACTTCAAGATGAGCGGCGGCAAGCGCATCTTCCGCATGGCCCCGCTGCACCACCACTTCGAGCTCAAGGGCATACCCGAGTCCAAAATCATCATCCGGTTCTGGATCCTTTCCATTCTCATGGCCCTCATGGCCCTGAGCACGCTGAAGTTGCGCTAGGTGGCGGGCATGAACAGAAAACGTGACCTCTTGAAAAGTCTAAAGATTTTCGAGAACCGCCTTGTGGTCGTGGTCGGCGCGGGCGTTTCCGGCCTGGCCGCGTGCCGCTTCCTGCTCACCCTGGGGGCAACCGTGCGCCTGGTGGACGCCAAGCCCGACCTGTCCCAGGACGTGCTGCTCAAGGTCACGCCGGACCCCTCCGCCGCCGGGCTGACCCTTGAGGCCGGGCCGCACAGGCCGGAGCAGTTCGCCGATGCGCACCTGGTGGTGCTCTCGCCCGGCGTGCCGGTGAAGAAGCTGGCCGCTGTGCTGGCGGATGTTTCGCCCTGGCGCGTGGTGGCCGAGATGGAGTTCGCCTCCTGGTTCCTGGACGAGCCGGTCATCGCCATCACCGGCACCAACGGCAAGACCACCACCACGACCCTGGTCGGCCACATCCTGCAGCACGCAGGCCTCGTGCCCTTTGTCGGCGGCAACATCGGCACGCCGCTGTGCGACTACCTGATGTCCGATTCTCCGGCCGATGTGCTGGTCATCGAGATCTCCAGCTTCCAGCTCCAGAACTGCCGGACATTCGCCCCGCGCGTGGCGGCCCTGCTCAACTTCTCAGCCAACCACCTGGACTACCACCTGGACATGGAGGAGTATCTCGCGGCCAAGCTGAACCTCTTCGCCCGGCAGGACCACGGCGCCAGCGCCATCGTTCCCGAAACCATGCGAGCCGAGCTTGAGGCCCGGAATTTCACCAAGGCCCAGCGCGACTACTTTACCGCGGACACGGATTTCGACTGCCCTGGCCTGCCGGGCGCGCACAACCGCGAGAACATCGCCGCGGCCTGGCGCATGGTGCGGCCCTTCGGCGTCACCGAGGCCCAGGCCCGCGCGGCCATTGCCTGTTTCCGCGCCCTGCCGCACCGCATCGAGCCCGTGGGCGAGGCCGCAGGCGTGCTCTTCGTCAACGACTCCAAGGCCACCACGCTCGACTCCGTGGTGGCGGCGGTGAAGAGCTTCGACCGGCCCGTGCGCCTGCTCATGGGCGGGGTGTTCAAGGGCGGCGTGGTCGAGGACATCCTTCCAGCCTTGAAGGAGCGCGTGGTTTCCGTGGGCCTGTTCGGCGCCGGGCGCGAGGTCTTTGAACCCGTTCTCGCCCCGCACTTCCCAGTGAGTTGGGACAAGACCCTCGAAGAGGCCGTGCGCCGCCAGTTCGCCCAGGCCAGGCCCGGCGACGCCATCCTGCTCTCCCCGGCCACGGCCAGCTTCGACGCCTATTCCGGCTACACCGAGCGCGGGCGCGACTTCGCGCGCGTGGCCAAGGCCCTGGCCGACGAACTGGGCGCGGCCAGGAATGAACAGGAGGTGCGCCCATGAACCAGCGCCGGGGCACCCAGTACTATCCCATGGACTACTGGCTCCTGTTCGCCGCCATCCTGCTGGCGGGCATCGGGCTGATCATGGTGTTTTCGAGCTCCGGCATGATGGCCGAGCGTTTCTACCAGGACAAGTACCTGTTCTTCAAAAAGCAGGCGATCTTCTTCGTGGTCGGCACCGCGGTGATGATCTTCTGCGCCCGCGTGAACCGCAAGTTCTTCTACGACCTGACCTATGTCTGGATGTTCCTGGCCATCGCGCTGCTGGCCCTGTGCCTGGTCTTCGGCACCACGGCGGGCGGGGCCAAGCGCTGGATCCGCCTGGGGCCCGTCTCG
This sequence comes from uncultured Desulfocurvus sp., assembly GCA_964645095.1. Classification (GTDB taxonomy): domain Bacteria; phylum Desulfobacterota; class Desulfovibrionia; order Desulfovibrionales; family Desulfovibrionaceae; genus Humidesulfovibrio. The sequence goes on from CAZXZF010000326.1 coordinate 3,397, forward strand.
CTGCAGCCGCTGGAGTTCGCCAAGCCCGCGCTGGTGCTCTACCTGGCCT
>CAZXZF010000327.1:0-3440 GCA_964645095.1 uncultured Desulfocurvus sp.
GCCCACGCCCACCGCGCCGCTGAACACCGTCAGGCTGGTCAGGTCCACGCCCACGGTGGACAGGGTGATGGTGATGGCCAGGGCGTAGAGCACGAAGCTGGCGGCCTTGGCGAAAAGCACCTGGGCCGAGGGCGAGAGGTCCGGAGCCTTTTGCAGCTTCTCGTCGGTCACGCTGGCCAGCATGCGCGCGGCCTGCATGAGCACTGCGAAGAGCACGGCCCCTTTCACGATGAGCAGCAGCGACACGTGGGAACGGCCCAGGGAGAAGCCCATCTCGTCCAGGAACTCCAGGGCCTGCTTTTCCACGCCCAGCGCGTTCAGCAGGGCCGTGATCCAGACCACCCAGGCCACCAGGCGGCCCAGCAGGCGGCTCTTGATGAGCGCGCCCGCGACGTGCGCCACGACCCAGGCCAGGGCGATGGATGTGGCGATGGACAGCACCGTGTGCGGCAGGCCGATGTGCCGGGCTGCGGCGTCGGCCATGAGCAGCAGCACGCCGGTCACCCCGGCCCAGGCGCAATGCCGGAGCTCGCGCAGCATGGGCGCGATGCGGACGTCGGCCCGCCAGCCGGTGGGGGCCAGGGCTTTCTTCCGGCCCAGGTTCAGCGCGCGGCAGATGCCCCAGGCTGTCAGGCACAGGGCCAGGGCCAGCCCGGCCTGAAGCAGCGCCGCCTTGTTGGTCAGGTGCTGGCCCACCCAGGACTGGATGCGCTCGGCCCATTCTGCGGTGTCGCCGGAAAAGACGATTTCAGCCATGTGCTCAGTCCTTGGCGATTTGGTTCAGCGCGGAAACATCCAGGGCGAGCCCAGGTGCAGGTCCGCCCAGGCCCCCAGGAAGAGGAACACCGCGATGACGCCGTTCAGGGTGAAGAAGGCCACGTTGACCCTGGACAGGTCGCCGGGCTTGATGAGCTTATGCTCCCAGACCAGGATGCCGCCCACCAGGAGCGAAACCACCGAGTACACCAGGCCCAGGCCCGCGTGCCAGCCGGCCATGGGGAAGAGCAAGGCGGCGGCGGCGTGGGTCCAGGAGGAGAGGAACAGCGCGCGCGGCACGCCCTGGCTGGCCGGCAGGGAGAACAGGCCCTGGCTTCTGTCAAACTCCTCGTCCTGGCAGGCGTAGAGGATGTCGAACCCGGCCACCCAGAAGGTCACGGCGAAAAACAGCAGCACCGCCGGGTAGCCCAGGTGCGACGGCTGCACGGCCAGCCAGCCGGCCACCGGGGCCAGCCCCAGCACGCTGCCCAGCACGAGGTGGCACAGCGGCGTGAAGCGCTTGGTGTGGCTGTAGAAGGCGCTTAAGCCCAGGGCCAGGGGCGAGAGCAGCAGGCAGGTGGTGTTCAGCGCCGCGCAGGCCGTGGTGAAGATGAGCACGCAGGCGAAGATGAAGCGCTTGGTGAAGGCCACGGACAGCTCGCCGGTGACCAGCGGCCGGTTCTGCGTGCGCGGATTTTTGCTGTCGATGTCCACGTCGGCCAGGCGGTTGTAGGCCATGGCAAAGGAGCGCACGGCGACCATGGCGATGGTCAGGGGCACGAGCACGTCCCAGCCGGGCATGGTCCACTGGGCCGCGCCGGTGGCGGGAGACCCCGCCGCCGAGCCCACCGACAAGCCTATCGAGGGGATGGTGCGCGCGGCCATAAAGGCCCCGGTAAAGGCAAAGGGCAGGGCGAACACGGAGTGCTCGATCTTGATCATGCGAAAGGTCGCCAGGGTGTTGCGCAGCAGGCTCACGGGAAATCCTTCGTTAGTATTCGTTGACGAGCACGGCCCCGCCGAAGAGCAGGGCCACGCCGGCCAGGCGCTGCCAGGAGGCCTCGCGCACGGCGAAGCCGATGGCCCCGTGGTGGTCGAGCAGCACCGAGGCCACGAGCTGTCCGGCGATGATCCAGGCCATGAGGCCCGTGGCCCCCAGCTTGAAGGCCAGGACGACGCTGACAGCCACGAAGAACGCGCCCATGGCCCCGCCGATCCAGCTCCACCAGGGGGCAGCCGAGGCCACGGCCAGGCTGGGCAGGGGCACGCGCGTGGCCAGGATGATCAGCGCGAGGGACACGGTGCCCACGCCGAAGCTGACCAGGGCGGCCACCAGCGGGTCGCCCAGGAAATCGCGCAGGCGCGCGTTGATGCCTGCCTGCACAGGCATGAGCGCCCCGGCCAGGAGCGCGGTGAGCATGATCAGGGGCCGCATGGGTTCTCCTCCTCATCTCTGCACTGCACGTTTCGGGCGTCAACTTCGGCCCGTAACTTCGGCCCGTAACTTCGGGCCGCAACTCCGGGCCGCAACTCCGGGCCGAATTTCCGAACGGTTGGCCCTGGCGTTCAGGGCCGGGCCGGGGTCGGCGACGGGCCGCCGGGGATGATCGGGCCGGGCGGGGGAGCTGGCACGCGCCCGCCGAGGCGCTCGGGGCCAGGTTCCGCAGCCGGGGGGCTCTGGGCTGGCGTGCGTCCGGCCATCCGCTCCGGCGCGGGGTCGGGCTGGTCCTGGGCATTGGCGCCGCCGTTTGTCCCTGCTCCTGGCGTTCCAGCGCCTGGCGCCCCTGCGCCGTTCGTCCCGGCGGGGCCGTCGGGCGCGGAGCCCTGCGGCCGGCTGGCGCTCGCCAGGCCGGGGTCGTCCCTGGTGTCCATGACCTCCTGGAAGTCGTCGATGGCGATGCCCCGGCGCACCATGATGTTGTGGATGAGCCCCGCGCGGAAGGTCACGTACTTCTGGTCGGACAGGGCGTTGAAGCGGATGGGGTTGGGCAGCACGGCGGCCAGGCGCGCGGCCTCCATGGTCGTAAGTGCGCTTGCGGGCTTGTTGAAGTAATGGCGCGCGGCGGCCTCGATGCCGAAGATGCCGTCGCCCCACTCGGCCACGTTGACGTAGAGCTCCAGGATCCGGCGCTTGGAGAGCGCGCGCTCCAGCCGCCAGGTCAGGATGGCCTCCTTGAACTTGCGCGTCAGGCTCTTCTCCGGCGACAGGAACAGGTTCTTGGTCAGCTGCTGGCTGATGGTGCTGGCCCCGGCCTTGAAGCGCCCGGCCTTCATGTTCTTTTCCATGGCCTGCTCCATGGCGTCGAAGTCAAAGCCCTCATGCTGGTAGAACTTGTCGTCCTCGCCGATGAGCACGGCCTTGAGCAGCGCGGGCGAGACCTGGGTGAGCGGCACCCAGCGCTGCGTGATGCGCTTCTTCAGGCCCTTTTCGGCCCACTGGTCCTCGCGCCAGAGCATGAACGCGGTCTTGTCCGGGTTCTTGGTGGCCAGCTCGCCCACGTCGGGGGAGACGAAATAGAAGGCCACAAAGGCCACGGCCCCAATGAGGGCGAGGAACACGAGCCTCTTGATCAGCTTGCGCACCGAAACTCCTTGGTTGGCATGGTCAAGCCTGTTTGCTTTAACCGGAAACCGGGCGGGCGTCCATCGCTCCGGCGGGCACCGGCCCGGGATGGGCGGGCGCG
>CAZXZF010000328.1:0-3430 GCA_964645095.1 uncultured Desulfocurvus sp.
GCAGCCAGGCCCTGATCCAGGTGGACGGTGGCGTGACCCTGAGCAACACGCGGGAATTGGTCCAGGCCGGGGCCGACGTGCTGGTGTCTGGTTCGGCCTTCTTCGGCGCGCCGCCCCTGGACGAGCGCTTACGGCTCTTTCAGGCTGCGGCCAGGGGCGAGGACGTGTCGGCGTGACCGGGCAACAGCCCGGCAAAGGCCATGAGCGGGCAGAAGGGCGCGGTGAATGGGCATAATGAGCGCGCAGGCGTCGCAGGCCGCTACGGCAGGCCAATGTCAGTTTGCGGCTATGATTAACATACTGGAATGTAAAGAACTCATCTGGTGACGTAAATGCGTTGAGTGATACTCAGCCATTCGACCGTGGCGGTCGACCGTTGATGGAAATATCATGGCTCTGGGCCAGGAAGTGGCTATTGTCACAACAACAGCGCGCAGCAAGGCGGGCACGGCTCAAAGTCAAGGGCTGTACGACAAGAGGAGACGAGTATGAGCATGCGCGTCGGCATCAACGGTTTTGGTCGCATCGGTCGCTGTCTGACCCGGCTTTTGGCCGATGTGAAAGACGTCGAGCTGGTGGCCATCAACGCCCGGGCCGAGAACAAGGACATGGCGCACCTCTTGAAATACGACTCCGTGCATGGCCGCTTCCTGCGCGTGGAGCCCAACGACCAGGGCCTGCTCATCGACGGGCGCCAGGTGCTCGTCACCCGCAGCGCCCCCGGCGAATGGACCTGGGGAGCGCTGGGCGTGGACCTCGTCATCGAGACCACGGGCAAGCTCGTCAAGCGCGAGGATCTGGCCAAGCACCTCGCCTGCGGGGCCAAGAAGGTCATCCTGAGCGCCCCGGGCAAGGAGCTCGACGCCACCATCGTCATCGGCGTCAACGACGCGGACCTGAAGCCCGAGCACACCATCGTGTCCAACGCCTCGTGCACCACCAACTGCCTGGCCCCGGCGGCCAAGGCGCTCAACGACGCCTTTGGCATCAAGCACGGACTCATGACCACTATCCACAGCTATACCATGGACCAGCGCCTGCACGACGGCAGCCACAAGGACATCCGCCGCGCCCGCGCCGCGGCCCTGAACATGGTGCCCACGACAACCGGCGCGGCCAAGGCCGTGGCCCTGGTCATCCCGGCGCTCAAGGGCAAGCTGGACGGCTTCGCCATCCGCGTGCCCACCCCGGACGTATCCATCGTGGACTTGACCTGTGAGCTGGAGAAGCCGGCCACCAAGGAAGCGGTCAACGCCGCGCTGAAGGCCGCGGCCAGCGAGAGCTTCGGCTACACCGAGGAGCCGCTCGTCTCCACGGACTTCGTGGGCAGCACCTTTGGCGGCGTGGCCGATGCCAACCTGACCTCGGTCATGAACGGCAGCATGGTCAAGCTCATTGTCTGGTACGACAACGAGGCCGGGTTCACCAACCAGTTGGTGCGCCTGATCAAGAAGGTCGCGGCCCTGGCCAACGGATAACAGGCGCTTCCCGCTCATGCCCTATTGGCTGTAGGCGGGAGGCCGCCGGAGCGGAGGCAGCCGTGTGGAAGGACGCCAAGGTCAAGGTGCTTGTGGCCGGACCAGGGAAAACCTGTGGACCCTTTCTCTCCGCCGTGCAGGACGTGCATGGCGTGGAGCTGCTGGGCCTGCTTGACCTGCACATGGACCCGTCCAGCCTGGCCCTGGCCAGGGAGCTCAAGCTGCCCCTGGTGGCCAGGCTTGACGACCTTGCCTACGCGTCCGAGTTGAGCATCATCGTCAACACCACCAGCGACGAGCGCGTGACGAGGCACATTGAGGCCTGCTGCCCGGAAGGGGCGACGGTGCTCTCTGGCGCAAGCGCCCGCTTTGTGCGCCTGCTGACGACCGCCCTGCGCAAGGGCAACGTCTACCGCGACAAGCTCTTGGCCACGGAGCGCGAAATCGAAAAGCGCGCAGGCCTTGGCGAGCGCATGGTGGGCAAATCGCCTGGCATCCGCGAGGTCTCTGAACTCATTGACCGCGTTGCGCCCACGCCCACCACGGTGCTGCTGCTTGGCGAGACCGGCGTGGGCAAGGACCTCGCGGCCCGCAGCATCCACCAGGCCAGCCACCTGAAGAACAGGCCCTTCATCGCCGTGAACTGCACGGCCATGACCGCGACGCTCATGGAGAGCGAGCTCTTCGGCTACCGCAAGGGCTCGTTCACGGGCGCGGAGAGCGATCGCGCGGGGTTGCTGGAAGAGGCCAACGGCGGCACCCTGTTCCTGGACGAGATCGGCGACATGAGCGGTGAGATGCAGGCCAAGCTCCTGCGCTTTTTGCAGACCGGAGAGGTCCGGCGCGTGGGCGCAACCACCACCCAGACGGTGAAGGTGCGGGTCATCGCCGCCACCAACCGCGACCTGGAGGGCGCTGTGGAGCGCGACGAGTTCCGTCGCGACCTCTTCTACCGCTTCAACACCTTCACCATCACGCTGCCCCCCTTGCGCGAACGTGCGGTGGATCTGCCGTATTTGACCTACCACTTCATCACCAAGTCCGAGGCCAAGCTGAACAAAAAGATCAACTCCATCGACGACGCGGCCCTGGAGTTCATGAAGTCCTACCGCTGGCCGGGCAACGTGCGCGAGTTGGAGAACGTCATCGAGCGCGCGGCGATTCTCTGTCAGGGCGGCGTGATCCGCAGCGAGGACCTGGCCATCCGCGTTCAGGCGGGGCAGGCGCAGCCGTCTGTGGATGTTCGCGCGGCGGAATGCGCGCAACCAGAGGCCGCCTCAATGCCGGATGACGCTTACTGTTCGCGTCGCGACCAAATCATGGCCAACTTCGAGCGCAAGGAGTTGGAGCGTTTCCTGCGCCAGGCCGAGGGTAACGTGAGCGAAGCCGCGCGGATCTCCGGCATCCCCCGCAGAACCTTGTACCGGAAAATGAAGCGCTTCGGCCTCTGAGTCCGCCGCGCGCCGATTCGGCCCGCGAGATTGCCCATCCCTGACCTTCAACCCGGCCAGGGGCGCAAGGCAGCGCCGTCCCTGCTTCCCGTCCGGCCATGCCGACGCTGCCGCCTCTCGCCATGGCCGAAAGCCTCCGACCTTCTCACCCATCCTTCTTTCCAGGCCAGCTCATCCTGTCGACTGTGTGCCGGAGTTGGCACAGCACCGCCCACTTTCCTGGGCCACTGTGTCTCCGGCGGCACAGCCGCAGGCCTCTGACCGTCGAGGGCCAATAGGCAACACGCTAGAGTTACAGGAATTATCAGATAATGCTGCTGTTGGCATGTGGGTTGTAAAGGCCAGAGCAGGAACAACGCCACGCACCCACTCGAAGGAGAACAGACATGACACGCAAGGTATCGACCCGCCATCTGGCCGTTGAGCTGACTGCCATCACCGATGCTGCGGCCCTGGCCTCCTTTCGCTGGCTGGGCAAGGGCAGAAAGAAGATGGGCGACG
>CAZXZF010000329.1:0-3410 GCA_964645095.1 uncultured Desulfocurvus sp.
CGCCTTCAGGAAATCGTACTTCCCCAGGCCCTGCACGAGCAAAAACGAGCAGGGGCCGCTTCCGGCGTTGACCACGCGGTGCACGGCGCCCGGCTCAATGCGGCAGGGCGCGCCCGGGAACAGCTCGCGCCGATCCACCAGTTCCTTGTCGGGCCCGCCTTGCGCGCCGGGCACGTCCACCCGAACCTCCACCCGCACAGCGCCGCTGAGGGCGAAGGTGGTGTCCGTGATCTCGCTGTGCCGGTGCCAGGGCGTGGCCTCGTTTGGTGCCAGGGTCATGAGCACCACGCGCAGGTCCGGGGTCTCGGCGATGACCTCGCGCCCGGCGATGGTGTAGGGGGGCTTGTCCAAGCGCGTTCTCCTCAGGTCTGGCGCTGGTCCGCTCGGTCTCGCGCTATAATTGCAGGAACATGGTGCTGTTGCAGCTTGGGCAGCAGTCCTTTTCCGTCTTGAACCCGCACTTTTCGCAGGTCTTGAGCTGCGGCAGGGCCGGGTTGTGCTCGCCGCACATGCGGCAGTGGGTGAAGTCCTGGTCGTTGTCGGCCTTGCACTTGGGGCAGTTCCACTTGGTTGCCTCGGCCATGGCGTCCTCCTGTGGCAGCAGTTCGGGGAGCCCGGCGGGACTCTCCATATCTGCTGTATAGGGCAGGTGGGCGAGGGACGCAAGCTCTGCCTTCAGGCGGCTGGCGGCTGCGGTTCACAGCAGCCACAACCCCAGGCCCATCCCGCAGAGCACCACCCAGATGGGGTCCACCCTCTTCCACAGGGCGATGGTGGCCGCCAGGCAGAGCGCCGCCTTGAGCGTTGACCAGTCCGTGCTGCGGCCAAGCTGGATGCCCACGGCCAGGATCAGCCCGCCAAGGGTCGAGAGCACGCCCGAGAGCGCGCGCCGGAAGGGCTGCCAGCCCAGCAGCCGGCCCGCGCTGGGCACGGTGAGCATGAGGATGAAGAAGGACGGCGTGAAGATCCAGATCCCGGCGGTGAGCGCGCCAAGCACGCCCGCGATGTGAAAGCCGACGAAACAGGCTCCGAGCATGAACGGGCCGGGCGTCACCTGGGCCAGGGCCATGCCGTCCATGAAGGTGGCCGCGCTCATCCATTGGTGCAGGTCCACGGTCTCGTGGTACAGGGCCGGGAACACGCCGTAGCCGCCAAAGGCGATGAGGTCGGCCTTGGCCATGGACAGGGAAAGGTCGAAGAGCAGCGGGGCCAGGGCGTACGTCGCCACGAGCCAGGCCAGGGCCACGCCCGCCAGCAGCAGCACTCCACGCACCGGCACCCGGGCCTTGGGCAGGGTCACGGGCGGGGCGGTCTCGTCGCGAAAGACCACCGGGCCGACAAGGGCCGCACCCAGGATGATCCAGGCCGGGCCGAGGCCGTACAGGAACAGGCCGCAGGCCAGGAGCGTCAAGCCCACGCGGCGCGGACCGCGGGCGTACTTCAGCCAGAAATCGTACACGGCGAGCGCGATGATGCCCAGGACCACGCTGGACAGGCCGGCCATGGCCGAGGTGGTCAGGGACACGCCCTGCAGGGCGTGGTACAGGGCCGAGAGGCCCGTGATGAGCAGGCAGGCGGGCGCGGCGAAGCCCAAAAAGCCCGCCAGCGCGCCGGGCAGGCCGCGCAGGGTCAGCCCCGTGTAGGCGGCCATCTGCATCAGCGTGCCGCCGGGCACGGCCTGGCAGACCGAGAGCCCGACCTTGAAGCCCTCGTCGTTAAGCCAGCCGCGCTTCAAAATGTGCTCGCGCATGAGCGGCATCATGGCCGGGCCGCCATAGGCCGTGGCCCCCACCCGCAGAAAACAGCGGAAGATGTCCAGCAATCTTGGCTGGGCCGGGACAGCCGGGGCCGGGGTTTCCGGAACAGGGCTCACGGGAGCAGCAGCTCCGCGCGGACCTTGACCACCACCTTGCGCAGGGACTGCGGGGCCGGGGTGGTCTTGCACTGGCTCAAGTGCGCGTCCGTGGGCAGGTACAGCGCGAACTGGCCGGGGTGCAGGGTGAACAGGGCGTTGAAGCGCTCGGGGTGGAGGAAGAACGTGGCGTCCTTGGCCGCAGCATAGGGCTCCTTCTCGTCCAGCTCCTCCAGGGCGAAGCGGGCCTGGACCTCCGGGCCGGTAAGGGGCACATGGATGTCCGCATAGACCCGGTGCGCCTCCAGCGTGGTGTCCAGCAGGTTCTTGGTCTCAAAGTCGAAGAGGATGGCGTAGACGTCACGCTCTCTGAAACCCTCGCCATCAATGGCGTGTTCGCCCAGGGCCGTTTCCGGGGTGATGGTCTGCAGCCAGGCAAAGGCCTGCTTCCAGGCGGGCCTGGTGGAGTAGAGCTGCCAGTTGGCCAGGGCGTCGAGGATCATGAGCGGGCCTCCGGGGGCTCGGCCTGCGTGATTGCGTGGCCGGTGCAGGGAATGTGTAGGAGCCTCGGGCCTGGGCGTCAAGGAGCGGGGTGGACGCCCGCAATGCGCCGCTGTACCGCGCTGAAGGAAAGTGGTACCGTGGCGGGGAATTAAGGAGTGCAGCATGGAAGAGCTTGTATGCCACTGCTTTGGCTACAGCGCCAAGGACATCGAACAGGACCTGGCCGAGCATGGCCGGTCCACCCTCGTGGAGCGCATCCAGGCCACGCTCAAGGCTGGCGCGAGCCAGTGCGCCACAAAGAATCCCAAGGGCCGGTGATGCCTCGCCGAAGTCCGCCAGGTGGTGGACAGGGTTTTGAAGGCGCAGCCCGGCGCTCCGGCGCCTGGGCCTGGCCCCTGTGACCCGTGCTGTTGACCCGTCCTGCTGTTGACCCGATCCGCCGCCCTTCTGATTTGTCCCGCTAACCCGGCCTGTCCCGCTAACCCGGCCTGCCGGGTTCCAGGCGGCCCGGCCAGGGCCGCATCCGCCGGGCCATCCTCCCTTTGAATAAAATCGCGCCCGCCCAGCAACATGCCGGACGGGCGCGGTGGTGTTTCGTCTCCGGCGTTGGCCTATTCTGCGGTTTTCTCGATGCTGTCGGGCCTGTCTTTCTTGGCGGGCTTTTCCGGCTTTTTCGGCAGGGGGCCGCGCAGGGTGATGACCGCGCGCTCCACGGCCACGGGCCGGTGGGTGGTCTTCTGGGACAGGCAATGCACGGGGCACACGTCCACGCAGACCCCGCAGCCCACGCAGGCGAAGAACTCCAGCGTCCAGGAACCTTCTGTCTTGTCCTTCTCTACGGTCAGGCACTGGGACGGGCATTTGCGCGCGCAGGTGCCGCAGAAGATGCAGCGTTTGATGTCGTTGACGAGTTCGCCGCGCGCGTGCTCAAAGGGCTCGCGCACGAAGAAGGGGTAGTTCCGCGTGGCGGGCCTGGCAAACAGGTTGGCGAGGACGGTGGGCAGCATTTTCATGGCTCTACCTCTCCGTGCAGCTGATGCAGGGGTCGATGGAC
>CAZXZF010000330.1:0-3397 GCA_964645095.1 uncultured Desulfocurvus sp.
AGGAGGCCCAGCGCAGGTCCGCGCCCAGGGCGGAGAGCGTCTCGATGAGCATGGCCGTCTGGATGGTCATGTGCAGGCTGCCCATGATCTTCAGGCCCTTCAGCGGCTTCTTCTTGCCGTGCTTCTTGCGCAGGGCCATGAGGCCGGGCATCTCATTCTCGGAGAGCTGCAGCTCCTTGCGGCCCCACTCGGCCAGGGACAGGTCGGCAACGCGGTAATTCATTTTCAGGTCAAGTTCCATCATCTCGCTCTCCTCCAAAGGTATTTGCGGAAAAGGTTGAACCAGGGCCGTGGCTAGGGTCTCGCCGCCTCGGCGATAAGCACCTGAAGCCCCTGGTTGGCAGGGTACAGTTCCACCGGGCCGGGCATGAACCCGGCCTCTTCAAGCCATGTGCGCAGTTGCTGCCGGTCCAGGCCCAGGCGCGCATCGCCGTACAGCACGCGCATGGCCTCGTTCTCGTGGCGGTCGAAGTCGGCGATGATCAGCCGGCCGCCGGGGCACAGCACGCGCCGGGCCTCGGACAGCGCTGCCACGGGGTCCGGCAGGTGGTGCAGGACCATGGAAAACACGGCTGCGTGGGCCTCGCCCTCGCGCAGGGGCAGGTGCGTCAGGTCGCCCAGGCGCAGGCTGACGCCGGCCTGACTGCCTTGCGAGACCTTGCCGTTCAGCCTCTGGCCCGCCAGCTCCAGCATGCGCGGCGAGTTGTCCACGCCGATGACCAGGCAGGCGCTCCCGCTCAGGCGCTCCAGCAGCTCGCCCGGGCCGCAGCCCAGGTCGGCCACGGCTGCGCCCTCGGGCACCCGGCTGGCGATGACGCCCGGCAGGTCCAGCTCGCCCAGCACCTCGCGCGCGAGGTCGCGCCAGCGCCCGGCCACGGCGTCGAAAAAGCGGCGCGTGGCCTGCACGCGTTCGCGCACGGCGGCGGCGGCGCGCCTTGCGTCCGCAGCGAACTCCGGCGTGTCCATGAACCCGGCGGAGGTGCCCAGCACCTCGCTGCCCGGCCCGGTCGAGGCGGCGCAATAGAAGGCCCACAGGCCCTCGCGGCGGCAGTCCACCAGCCCGGCCTCAACGAGGATCTTGAGGTGCCGGGAGATGCGCGGCTGGCTCATGCCCATGACGGCCACCAGCTCGCCGACGTTCAGCTCAAAGCGGCGCAGGATTCCGGCGAGGCGCAGGCGCGTCTCGTCTGCCAGGGCCTTGTGTATGCGCAGGAGATCGGTCATTCGGCTCCGATTTGGTCAGCGTCGGACTATATAAACATATCTTGATGAAGCGTATTTACCGAGGCCAGGACGGATCGTCAAGGGGGATATTCGCACTTTCTGCGCGAAACAACCAGTGCGAAGAACATGAACGATGATGGCGCATCAAGAGATTTCGGCAGGCGTTGCGGAATTTATTTAATTCAGCTACGGCTACATGGCCTTGTAAACTCTCTTTGACCATTGAGGTGCCCGCATGAAAAATCTCCGTTTATCCGTGAAACTTGGCCTGGGCTTCGCCGCCGTGCTCACGCTCACCGCGCTGCTGGCCGCCCTGGCCTGGAATGGCTTTTCCAAGACGCTCGACCGGGTGGACAAGGCCGACGCCATGACCGACATCATCAAGATGGTGCTGGAAAGCAGGCGGCAGGAGAAGAACTTCCAGATCCGGCGCGATCAGAAGAGCATTGAGGAAGTGGGCAAGAGCGTTGCCGACATCCAGGCCAAGGCCAAGACCTACAAGGACCTGTTCACGGACGCGACCAACCGCGAGCAGATGGATCAGGTGATCAAGACCACGCAGGGCTATGATGCGGCCTTCAAGGGCTATGTGGAGAGCGAGTTCACGCGCCTGCGGGTCCAGAAGGCCATGGGCGAGGCCGCGCTGCGCGCCACCGTGGAGGTCCAGGCTCTGGACGCCAGCCAGGGCGCCGAGATGACCAAAGCGATCCGCGGCGCCAAGACCGACGGGACAACGCTGGAGAACCTGCTCGCCAACGCGAACGACGCCAGCAGAACCGAGGCCCAGATCATCACCATGCGCCTGACGGTCATGTACTACATCCAGACCGCCGACCCGGCCCATGCCCAGAAGGCCCAGGCCTTGGGACAATCCATCACCGCTCTGGCGCAGGGGCTCAAGGCGCGGCTCAAGAAGCAGGAGAACATCGCCCAGGCCGAGAAGATCCTCGGCGAAACCGCCGCGTACATGAAGTTCCTGGAGGAATACGCACAGGCCCTCACACGCCAGAAGGACATGGAGCAACAGCTCATCAACACCGCGCGCGAGATGCAGAAGGTTTGCGAGGCTGCGCGCGACAACCAGAAATCCAAGATGTTCGGCGAGATAGCCCTGGCGCGCACCATGCTCGCCGCTGGCGCGCTGCTGGCCATCCTGCTCGGCGCGCTGGCCGCCGTGCTCATCACCCGCGCCATCACCGGCCCGGTGCACAAGGGCCTGGTGTTCGCCAAGGAGCTCGCCGGGGGCAACCTCGCGGCGCGCATCGACGTGGACCAGAAGGACGAGATCGGCGCGCTGGCCGCAGCCCTCACGGACATGGTCGGGCGGCTGCGCACCGTGGTCGTGGGCGTGAACGGCTCGGCCGAGGCCGTGGCCTCCGGGTCCGAGGAGCTGTCCGCGTCCAGCGAATCCCTGTCCCAGGGGGCCACCGAGCAGGCCGCCAGCGTGGAGGAGATATCCTCCAGCGTGGAGCAGATGGCCGCGAACATCCGCCAGAACGCGGACAACGCCCAGACCACCGAGGCCCTGGCCCGGAAGAGCGCCGAGGACGCCAAGGAAGGCGGCAAGGCCGTGGACCAGACCGTGCTGGCCATGCGCCAGATCGTGGACAAGATCGGGTTCATCGAGGAGATCGCCCGGCAGACGAACCTGCTGGCGCTGAACGCGGCCATCGAGGCGGCGCGCGCGGGCGAGCACGGCAAGGGCTTTGCCGTGGTGGCGGCGGAGGTGCGCAAGCTGGCCGAACGCAGCGGCGCGGCAGCGGGCGAGATCGGGCAGCTCTCCACCAACAGCCTGGCCGTGGCCGAGAAGGCCGGGGGCATGCTGAGGAAGATCGTGCCGGACATCGAGCGCACCAGCGAGCTGGTGCAGGAGATCACGGCGTCGTGCCGCGAGCAGAGCCTGGGCGCGGACCAGATGAACAAGGCCATCCAGCAGCTGGACCAGGTGATCCAGCAGAACGCCTCGGCCTCGGAGGAGACGGCCAGCACCAGCGAGGAGCTGGCGGCCCAGGCCCAGCGCCTGCAGCACGAGATGCAGTTCTTCAAGCTCGGCGAGAGCGTGCAGCGCGGCAAGCCGCTGGCGCTGGCGGCTGCTGCCCCGGCCTACGCGCATTCCGGCGCTGACAAGCAGCACGAGGACGACGGGTTCGAGAAGTTCTAGGGCTGCGGCTCA
>CAZXZF010000331.1:0-3388 GCA_964645095.1 uncultured Desulfocurvus sp.
GCAGCCAGGCCCTGATCCAGGTGGACGGTGGCGTGACCCTGAGCAACACGCGGGAGCTGGTCCAGGCCGGGGCCGACGTGCTGGTGTCCGGCTCGGCATTCTTTGGCCAGCCGCCCTATGCTGAGCGCCTGCGACTCTTCCAGGAAGTGGCCAAGGGTGAGCCAAGCCAGGCAGAAGCCTCATCCATGCTTATGCGTCCATGAACGGGCGCGTGTGCGCGGTGAGCGGAAGATGTGACGGCCCGGGTGTGGCGCGCGGCATGGCCTGGCGGCGTGCCAAATCAGCAGCAAGCTGAAATCACACGCTATACTGTATTCGCTCGGCTGGGCAAGGCGATGGGCGCGCCACTCATCCCCAGCCTCAGGCCGTTGATGGAATTGTCCTGGCGTGGGACTGGGATGTGGCTATTGTAGCGACAACAGATCGCCGCAAGGCAAAGGCGGCCCGGCTGTTCGGACTCCAGAGCTTAAGGAGAAACACCATGGCGATGAAGATAGGCATCAACGGTTTTGGCCGCATCGGCCGCTGCCTGACCCGGCTTCTGGCCGACATCAAAGACGTTGAGTTGGTGGCCATCAACGCCCGGGCCGAGAACAAGGACCTGGCGCACCTGCTCAAGTACGACTCCGTGCACGGCCGGTTTCTGCGCGTGGAGCCCAACGACAAGGGCCTGCTCATCGACGGACGCCAGGTGCTCGTGACCAGGAGCGCCCCCGGCGAATGGACCTGGGGGGCGCTCGGCGTGCAGCTGGTCATCGAGACCACGGGCAAGCTGACCAAGCGCGAGGACCTGGAGAAGCACCTGGCCTGCGGCGCCAAGAAGGTCATCCTCTCCGCTCCGCGCCCGGCAAGGACCTGGACGCCACCATCGTTATCGGCGTCAACGACGCGGACTTGAAGCCCGAGTTCACCATCCTGTCCAACGCCTCGTGCACCACCAACTGCCTGGCCCCGGCGGCCAAGGCGCTCAACGACGCCTTTGGCATCAAGCACGGGCTCATGACCACCATCCACTCCTACACCATGGACCAGCGCCTGCACGACGGCAGCCACAAGGACATCCGCCGCGCCCGGGCCGCAGCCCTGAACATGGTGCCCACGACCACCGGCGCGGCCAAGGCCGTGGCCCTGGTCATCCCGGCCCTCAAGGGTAAGCTGGACGGCTTCGCCATCCGCGTGCCCACGCCGGACGTGTCCATCGTGGATTTGACCTGCGAGGTGGAGAAGCCGGCCACCAAGGAGGCCGTCAACGCGGCCCTGAAAGCCGCGTCCAGCCAGAGCTTCGGCTACACCGAGGAGCTCCTCGTGTCCACGGACTTCGTGGGCAGCACCTTTGGTGGCGTGGCCGATGCGGAGCTGACCACGGTCATGGACGGCAGCATGGTCAAGGTCATCATCTGGTACGACAACGAGGCCGGCTTCACCCACCAGCTGGTGCGCCTGATCCAGAAGGTTGCGGTCCTGGTCAACGGATAACAGACGTTTCCCGCTCATGCCCTATTGGTTGCAGGCGGTAGGCCGTCGCAGCGGAGGCAGCCATGTGGAAGGACGCCAAGGTCAAGGTGCTTGTGGCCGGGCCGGGGAAAACCTGCGGACCCTTTCTCTCCGCTGTGCATGATGTGCATGGCGTGGAGTTGGTGGGTCTGCTTGACCTGCACATGGACCCGTCCAGCCTGGCACTGGCCAAGGAACTCAAGCTGCCCCTGGTGGCAAGGCTTGATGGCCTTGCCTACGCGTCCGAGTTGAGCATCATCGTCAACACCACCAGCGACGAGCGCGTGACGAGGCACATTGAGGCCTGCTGCCCGGAAGGGGCGACGGTGCTCTCTGGCGCAAGCGCCCGCTTTGTGCGCCTGCTGACGACCGCCCTGCGCAAGGGCAACGTCTACCGCGACAAGCTCTTGGCCACGGAGCGCGAAATCGAAAAGCGCGCAGGCCTTGGCGAGCGCATGGTGGGCAAATCGCCTGGCATCCGCGAGGTCTCTGAACTCATTGACCGCGTTGCGCCCACGCCCACCACGGTGCTGCTGCTTGGCGAGACCGGCGTGGGCAAGGACCTCGCGGCCCGCAGCATCCACCAGGCCAGCCACCTGAAGAACAGGCCCTTCATCGCCGTGAACTGCACGGCCATGACCGCGACGCTCATGGAGAGCGAGCTCTTCGGCTACCGCAAGGGCTCGTTCACGGGCGCGGAGAGCGATCGCGCGGGGTTGCTGGAAGAGGCCAACGGCGGCACCCTGTTCCTGGACGAGATCGGCGACATGAGCGGTGAGATGCAGGCCAAGCTCCTGCGCTTTTTGCAGACCGGAGAGGTCCGGCGCGTGGGCGCAACCACCACCCAGACGGTGAAGGTGCGGGTCATCGCCGCCACCAACCGCGACCTGGAGGGCGCTGTGGAGCGCGACGAGTTCCGTCGCGACCTCTTCTACCGCTTCAACACCTTCACCATCACGCTGCCCCCCTTGCGCGAACGTGCGGTGGATCTGCCGTATTTGACCTACCACTTCATCACCAAGTCCGAGGCCAAGCTGAACAAAAAGATCAACTCCATCGACGACGCGGCCCTGGAGTTCATGAAGTCCTACCGCTGGCCAGGCAACGTGCGCGAATTGGAGAATGTCATTGAGCGCGCGGCGATTCTCTGTCAGGACGGCGTGATCCGCAGCGAGGATCTGGCCATCCGCGTTCAGGCGGGGCAGGCGCAGCCACCCACGGCTGTTGGCGCGACGGAATACGCGCAGCCCGAGGTCGCCTCAAGGCCGGATGACGCTTACTGTTCGCGTCGCGACCAAATCATGGACAACTTCGAGCGCAAAGAGTTGGAGCGTTTCCTGCGGCAGGCCGAGGGCAATGTTAGCGAGGCCGCGCGGATCTCCGGCATTCCCCGCCGAACCTTGTACCGGAAAATAAAGCGCTTCGGTCTCTGATCGCCGCGCCGCCTGCCGCGGAATTGTTCATCCCTCCCCTCAACCCGGCCAGGGGCGCTGCGGACTGCCGCAAGCCCCTGGCCGTCCCTTGCCCATCCTCCGCCACCGTTTGCATCCAGGCCGCTGTGCCACGGCAGCGATGCCTTGTGCCGCGGTTGGCACAGCCGGGGCCAAGTCTGCGGGCTGTTGTGTCTTAAGCGGCACAGCCCGCGGCATCCCGGCGGCGTGCGCGTCAGTGCAACATGCCGATATGGCTGCGTTTCGTTGCGACGCAAGGCGTTGGCATATGGGTTGTAAGGGCAGGGGCAGAGTTCAACGCCACGCACCCACTCGAAGGAGAACAGACATGACACGCAAGATATCGACCCGCCATCTAGCCGTTGAGCTGACTGCCATCACCGATGCCGCGGCCCTGGCCTCCTTTCGCTGGCTGGGCAAGGGCAGAAAGAAGATGGGCGACG
>CAZXZF010000332.1:0-3366 GCA_964645095.1 uncultured Desulfocurvus sp.
ACGGAATGGCGGTAGTAGGCCCGGTTCTGGTCGCCCTCGCCGATGCCGAGGGACTCCAGCATGGAGCGGAACTTCTCCAGGCACTCGCTGCGCAGGCCGTCCACCTCGCGCTCGCTCATGCCCAGCACCCCGCGCAGGAGCACCTCGAACTGCACCACGCTGAACGGGCCCGACGCGTGGCCCAGCTCCATCTCCGACCACTGGGTGGCCAGGATCACGGCCTGGGTCAGCGGGCTCTGGTCGGACAGGGTCTCCATGGCGTGGTGGGCGCGGATGCTCTCGCACATGTCCGCCGGGATGCCCCAGCGGGTCAGCAGCATCTGCGACAGGGCGCCGTGGTGCATGCCCCAGCGCTCCTCCTCGAACTCCAGCTGGCCCTTGTCCAGCACGGTGATGCGGTCGCGCTGGTCCGGGTCGGCCAGAAGCTCCTTGGCCGCGCAGCGCAAAAAGAGCAGGCTGACGTCCTTCAAGAGCGCGCAGAGGTAGGCCTGATCGGCCTGGCGCGGGCAAAGCCGGGCCGCCAGAAGCTCGGCGGCGATGGCCGACCAGACGATGAGCCGCCAGTCGGGGAAAAAGTCGTATTCGCAGTCCGGGAAGCCGTGCTCCAGGTCCTTCTGCAGGCTCATGGCCACGGCCACCTTGAGCAGCTCGCGGCTGCCCAGCACCGAGACCGCGCGGTGCAGGTCCGTGACCTTCTGGGGCAGGCCGTAGAAGGCGGAATTGACGAGATTGAGGACGGTTGTGGCCAGGGCCGGGTCCAGGCGGATGGTCTCGGCCATGACCGCGAAGTCCGGCTCGGGCTTGACGGCCTCCTGCATGAGCCGCAGCATCACCGGGGAGAGTGATATCTTCTGGAGCAGATGCGGCGAGTTGAGCAGCAGATTATCGGCCATCGGCCCCCCGGTCACTTGCGCCTGTTCAGGACGTACTCCGCAGCCTGGGCCAGGACCTCACGCTCCGGGGAGACAGGCAACGTCTCCAGCTCCTTCACGGCGGCTTTGATGTAGTCGGCAGCCGCCTCGCGGGTCTTCTCGGCCAGACCCTTTTCCCGCACATCTCGCACTATGCCTTCGGCCTGCATGACGGTCAACCGTTTTTCCCGGAGCGCGCCCAGCAGCTCCCCGGCCTTTTCCGGGGCCAGGCTTTCCAGGTGCAGGATCAGCGGCAGGGTCATCTTGCCCTCGCGCAGGTCGCCCCCGGCGGGCTTGCCCATCTCGTCCTCGCTCACGGTGTAGTCCAGCGCGTCGTCCACCAGCTGGAAGGCGATGCCCAGGTTCAGGCCGAACCCTCCGGCCAGGTCCTCCAGGGCGCGGTCGCGGCTGGTCAGGGCCGCGCCGCAGCGGCAGGCCGTCTCGATGAGCTTTGCTGTCTTGCCGATGATGATGTCCATGTAGGCGCCACGGTCGGCGGTGGGGTTCTTGGTGTGGGCCAGCTCGCGGATCTCGCCGTCCGCCGTGGCCATGATGCCCCGGGCCAAAAGCGCGTTCAGGCGCGGGATGTCGTAGTCCGCGCCGAGCTTGTTGGCCAGGGCCAGGAGCACGTCCCCGGCCAGGATGACCTCGGTGGTGCCGAAGCGCACGTGGGCCGAGGTCTTGCCCCGGCGCACCAGGGCCTGGTCCAGCACGTCGTCGTGCAACAGCGTGGCCGTGTGCAGCATCTCGAGCGCGCAGGCGATGGCCTGGATATCGTCCGCCTGATGCCCCAGGGCGCGGGCGAAGAGGATGGTCAGCATGGGCCGGATGCGCTTGCCGCCGGAGAGCAGCACGTGGCGGGCCACCTCGCGCACCAGGCCGTCGAGCTTGTCGGCCTCGGCGGCCAGAAAGGCGTCGATGCCGGGAATCTCCCGCATGAAATAGGCCCGTAGTTCGTTCATCGCTTTGGTCCGCTCGCCAGTTGAGGTGTCCGGTCAATTTCCAGTGCTGGTCAATCTCCAGGACTGGTCAAGGGGCTGGCCCCGCAACCGGGGTCGGCAAAAAGTCGCTGCGTGGCCTGGCCCAGGGCCTTCAGGGCGCCGGGCAGGTCCCAGGACTCGGGCGGGCGCGCGCCCACGGCGTTGCTCACCGCGCGCAGTTCCACAAAGGGGACGCCGGCCACGGCGCAGCCATAGGCCAGGGCAAAGCCCTCCATGTTCTCCAGGCCCGCCTGGTGGCGCGCCCTGAGCAGCCCGGCGCGCTCCGGGTCCGCAGTGACCCCGCTCACGGTCAGGCTCTTGGCCGTGGCCCAGGGGCCGAGGCAGAGCCCCAGCCGGTCCAGGGCGGCTTCGGTCTCCCAGGCCACGCTGTCCCACAGGGTCGTGCCCCCGTTCGGACCAGGGGCCTGGCCCAGGGCAAAACCCAGGGCCGTGGCGTCGGCCGAGCACCAGCCCGTGGCCAGCAGGCCGTATTCCGGCCAGACCTCGCGGTCCACCAGCCGGACCGCGCCCAGGGGATGGGCGCAGAGATCGAAGCTCCCGGCCACGCCCAGGCAGAGCACGCCGTCCACATCACCGCGCGCCAGCGCCGCGCCCAGGGCCAGGCTGGCGTTGATGACGCCCAGGCCCGAGACGCAGGCCAGCACCGCGCGGCCGTGGGCCGACAGCGGGACCACGGCCCCCTGCTGCTGGCCCTGTAAAGGGTCAGCCTGGACGCCCAGGGCGGCGGAAAGCTCGCGCGCGGTGGCGGCGATGACCATAAGCGGCACGGCGGACCTACAAGCGCCAGAGGCGGAAGCCTGCGGCCCCGGCCTCGGCCTGGGTGAAGCGGCCCTTGACGTCCAGGAGCAGCGGGGCCGCCTGGTCGCGGAACCAGCCGTGCAACTCGGACAACTCCAGGTCCTGGTACCGGGCATGGGGCACGGCCAGGATCAGCGCGTCCAGGCCGCGCAGCTCGGACAGCGCGCAGAGCTCGATGCCGTACTCGTGGCGCGCCTCGTCCCCGTCGGCCATGGGATCGTGCACCAGCACCGAGACGCCGTAGTCGGCCAGTTCGGCCACCACGTCGATGACCCGGGTGTTGCGCAGGTCCGGCACGTTCTCCTTGAAGGTGAAGCCCAAAATGCCCACGCGCGCGCCCTTGACCAGCACCCCGCCCTTGATCAGGCCCTTGATGCAGGCCTGGGCGATGAACCGGCCCATGCCGTCGTTGATGGCGCGGCCGGCCAGGATGACCCGGGGCGCGAAGCCCAGGGCCTGGGCCTTGAAAGTGAGGTAATAGGGGTCCACGCCGATGCAGTGGCCGCCCACCAGGCCGGGCCGGAAGGGCAGAAAGTTCCACTTGCTGCCCGCAGCCTCCAGCACCTCCACGGTGTCGATGCCCATGCGGTCGAAGATCATGGCCAGCTCGTTCATGAGCGCGATGTTCAGGTCGCGCTGGGTGTTCTCGATGACCT
>CAZXZF010000333.1:0-3364 GCA_964645095.1 uncultured Desulfocurvus sp.
CAGCGCCCGGATTTGACACC
This sequence comes from uncultured Desulfocurvus sp., assembly GCA_964645095.1. GTDB lineage: Bacteria > Desulfobacterota > Desulfovibrionia > Desulfovibrionales > Desulfovibrionaceae > Humidesulfovibrio. The sequence continues at coordinate 21 of CAZXZF010000333.1, forward strand.
GGCAGGCCGGACGCATACTGCCCGGACATGCCCCTTTGCTTCGCCCACCCCGAACCCCCGCGCCCCTGCGCCGCCCAGGCCCGGGCCAAGGTCTTTCCGGTGTTCCTGCCCCTGGCCGGGTGCCCTGGCCGCTGCATCTACTGCAACCAGCCGGCCCAGACCGGCCAGGCGCCCGAGCCGCTTGAGGCCGTGCTGGCGCGCGCGCGCGCGGAGCTTCTCGCCCGGCCCGCAGCCTCGGGTCCTGTGGAGCTGGCCTTCTTTGGTGGCACCTTCACGGCCCTGCCCGAGCCTGTGCAGCACCATTTCCTGGACCTCGCGGCGGAACTGAAGGCCTGCGGGCGTGTGTCGCGCGTGCGCTGCTCGACCCGGCCCGACGCCGTGACCCCGGCCCTGCTCGCCCGCCTGCGCGCGCGCGGCCTGGACCTGGTGGAGCTGGGGGTGCAGAGCTTCCAGGACCAGGCGCTGGTCGCTTCCCGGCGCGGCTACGACGGGGCCGCGGCGCGCACGGCCTGCCGCATGGTGCGCGCCGCGGGCCTAAGCCTGGGCATCCAGCTTCTGCCCGGCCTGCCCGGCCTGTCCCCCCCGGAAGGGACAGAAGAGACAGAAGAGACAGAAGGGACGGAGGGGACAGAAGCCTTTGCCCGCGACGTCGCCCTTGCGGCCTCCTTTGCGCCGGAACTCGTCCGGCTGTATCCCTGCCTGGTGCTGGAGGGCACGGCCCTGGCCGGGCTCTGGCGGGCCGGGGAGTTCGCGCCCTGGCCGCTTAAGGCGACCATCGAGGCCCTGGCACGGGCCCTGCGCGTGCTCTGGGCCGCTGGCGTGCCCGCCGCGCGCATCGGGCTGGCCGAGCAGGCGGGCCTCCGCGTCCTGGCCGGGCCGAGGCATCCGGCCCTGGGGCAGATGGCCCGGGCCAGGGCGCTGTTGCTGCACGTGGGCGATATGCTGCCGACCCTCGCCGGGCCTGCGACGACGCTCTTCGTCCCGCGCCGTTGGCAGGGCGAGGTGCTGGGCCAGGGCAACGCGCTTGGGGCCGACTACGCGGCGCTGGGGCTCAAGGTGGAGGTCTGGGGCCAGGCGGAGTTCGGGCTGAAGTGAGGGAAAAGGGCGGCGCCTGTTGCGCCGTCGCGTGTGCCCCAAACGGCCAGCGCCGGTGATCGTGTTCAGGGCAGTCTGTCGTCCCTGTCCGCGAACATTCCTTCTGCATTTACGCTGCGCAGCATTCCGGTTAGCACGGAACAAACCAGAGCAGGCAGGGCGGGTGTCAACAAATGGCGGCAAAAGGACAAGAAGCGATATACTCCTTTCTGCATGTCGGGTCTGGCCCAAGGAATCCCAAAAAGATTCCCGTTGCCTACCAGGGCCCGGAATGGCGGGAAGTCCGCCTGGACATCAACCCCGAGGTTTCGCCGGACATCCTGGGGGACATCCGGGCCATGCCAGCGGTTGAAACCGCCCGCTTCGACGCGGTCTATTCCTCCCACAACCTGGAGCACCTGTACCCGCATGAGGCACCCCTCGCCCTGGCGGAATTTCTCCGGGTCCTCAGGCCCGGCGGCCAGGCCCTGGTCACCTGCCCGGACCTGCAGGCGGTTGCGGAACATGTCGCCCAGGGCAATCTCACCCAGCCCATCTACACGTCTCCGGCCGGGCCCATAGCGCCGCTGGACATCCTGTACGGGCACCGTCCGTCCCTGGCCCGGGGGAACCTGTACATGGCCCACCGCACCGGCTTCATCGCCAGCACCCTGGCGCAGGCCATGGCTGATGCCGGGTTTGTGAACATCACCGTGCAGCGGCGGGGAGGGCCGTATTTCGACCTGTGGGCCCAGGGGCAGCGGCCTGCCGGGGCCGGATAGGGTGGCGCGCTGGGGACCGTCAGCAGGGCCTCACGAGGGATATGCGCGCAGTCAATCTCTTCCGTTGACCAGCCCCCCTTGATGCCCTATTCTGGTACCTGACGGCGGAGACCCCCGCGCTCGGAGAGGAGCGGGTGAGCGACCCGCCGCACACCCTCCCGCGCTTGGCGCGGTATTTTTTGGAGGCCCACCGGATGTCCAGCCAGTCGAGCTATGAGTTCTACGGTCCTGACCTGTCCAAAATGCCCCCCCTGCGCGGCCTCGCCGAAACCCTGATCCTCGATCCCCGCGTGCGCCTGGTCAACGCGGCCGAGGCCTACGAGCTGGCGTGCGCCCAGCACGACGTGGCCATCACCGACATGCCCGTGTACCCCCCGGCCGCCAAGCGCCTGGGCCTGCCCAAGGGCGCGCGCGTGCTGAACAACTGCCACGGCCGCATCGTGGGCCGCTCGGCCAATGCCCGGCGCTTCTACAACGCCCTCACGCTTTCCGAGCAGCAGAAGGTCCTGGGCGACGTGCGCGAGGCCATGTTCGACTTCCAGAAGCGCCCGCTCATCAAGGCCCACGCCATCCTCGGCCTGGACAGCGACCTGATGATCCGGGCCACGCTGGTGTCCGGCGTGGACGACGCCGTGAACGTGTTCAACTGGCTGGCCAACTTCACGCCCTTTGACGAGCTGGCCAAGCAGTACGCGGGGAGCCCCAAGCTGCCCATCCAGGACATATTGATCATCGGCGACAATTTGTGGAACAACCCGGACCCGTTCTACAACAACCACGGCGGCCCGCAGCTGGCCCTGGTGGACGAGACCGCCAACGTCATCTTCAACCTCGGCATGCGCTACTTCGGCGAGCGCAAGAAAGGCACGCTCACCCTGGCCTGGACCAGCGGCATGCGCCTAGGCATGGCCGCCTGCCACGGCGGCATCAAGGAGATCGACTTCTCCGGCTGCGCGGACAAGGCGGCCAAGGCCGTGGGCAAGCGCAGCATCGCCTTCTTCGGGCTGTCCGGCACGGGCAAGAGCTCGCACACCAACAGCCCGGACAACGGCGGCACCCTGCCCGCAGGCGTCAAGAAGGTCGTGCTGCACGACGACGCCTTCCAGATCGACTGCGAGGAGAAGGTCTGCCGCGTGTGGGAGCCCACCCTGTTCGACAAGACCGACTCGCGCCCGCTGGGGCACGACGACTGGCGCTACATCATTTCGGTCATGAACCACGGCCTCATCGAGGTGGACGGGCGTGTGCTGCCCCTGGGCCAGGACGTGCGCAACTCCAACGGCCGCGCCCTGTTCGACCGCGACCTGCTCGGCGCCTACGTGAACCGCTGCGGCTTCCCGGACATCATCTGCTGGCTGATGAAGGACTCCTGCCTGCCGCCGCTCCTGCGCTTCGACGACCCGGCCCTGGCCGTGGCCATGGGCGCAAGCCTGATGACCCGGCGCAACCGGGCCGAGAACGTGCCCGAGGAGGAGCTGCAGAAGCTCG
>CAZXZF010000334.1:0-3331 GCA_964645095.1 uncultured Desulfocurvus sp.
ATCCAGGAGGCCTTCCGCGAGATCAACACCTGCGGCAACAAGGCCCAGGACGTGGAGCTCAGCCGCCTGACCGTGGAATTCAAGGTGGAGCTGGAAAAGTGCCGCGAACAGGTCCAGAATCTGGAGTAGGTGGGCGATGGACAAGACCACGCAAAGACAGCGCCAGCGGCTGTTGAACCTGGGCTTCGGCAACTTTGTCGTGGCCGCCAGGGTCATCGCCATCGTGGACCCGGCATCCGCGCCCATGCGCAGGCTGCGTGAAGATGCGCGCCAGGAGAACCGGCTCATCGACGCCACCCAGGGCCGCAAGACGCGCGCCATCGTGGTCACGGACTCAAACCACGTCATCCTCTCGGCCATCCAGGCCGAAACCATCGGCCAGCGTTTCCAGGCCGAGGACCCAAACTCCCGGCGCGAGGAGGAATAAGTGGCTGCCACGAACAGCATTGACAAACCCCGTTGCCTGGGTCTGTGCCTGGTGATCTCCGCGCCCTCTGGCGCTGGCAAGAGCACCCTGGTGGAGCGCCTGCGCGCGGAGTTCCCGCACTTCGCCTACTCCATCTCCTGCACAACCAGGGCTCCGAGGGGCGAGGAAAAGGACGGGAGGGACTACCATTTCCTCACGCGCGAGGAGTTCACCGTCCGCCGCGAGGGCGGGTATTTCGCCGAATGGGCCGAGGTCCACGGCAACCTCTACGGCACGCCCAGGGCTCCGGTGGAGGAGCACCTGGCCAGCGGGCGCGACGTGCTCTTCGACATCGACGTGCAGGGCGCGCTCCTGGTGAAAAGCGTGTTCCCGCAGGGGCTGTTCGTGTTCATCATGCCGCCCTCGCGGGAGGAACTGGAGCGCCGCCTGCGCGGGCGCGGCACGGACTCCGGCGAGGCCATCGCCCGGCGCCTGGGCAACGCCCTGGGCGAACTGCGCCAGGCCGGGCAGTTCGACTACCTCATCGTCAACGACGACCTGGACACCGCAGCCGACGAGCTGCGCGCCATCTACGTGGCCGGGCGCACGCGCTCCAGCAACCAACCCGGCCTGCTCGGCGCGCTCCTGGCGCAGTGGGAGAACAACTAATGGCCCGCCTTGCCCCTCAACTTGTCGTTGCCCTTGATTTTCAGACCGGGCCCGAGGCCCTGGACATGGCCGTGAAGCTCACCGGCATCGCGCCCTGGATGCCCCTTTGGATGAAGGTCGGCCTGGAGCTGTTCGTGGCCGAGGGGCCGGGCATTGTGCGCCAGCTCAAAGCCCTGGGCTTCCGCGTGTTCGTGGACCTGAAGTTCCTGGACATCCCCAACACCGTGCGCGGGGCCGTGCGTTCCTGCGTGAAGTCTGGCGCGGACATGCTGAACATCCACGCCATGGGCGGCCTGGACATGGCCCGCGTGGCCGTGGCTGCGCGCGATGAGGCGTTCATCGAATACGGGGCGGAGTTGGGGCTCGCTACGAAACCGCTGCTTTTCGCCGTCACCGTGCTGACGAGCATGGCCCCTGTAGACGAGAATGACCCGCACAACCCCATCTTGCAGGGCCGCGAGCCCGCGCAGGTGGTGTTGGAGCTGGCGAGGGCGTCGTGCGCTGCGGGCCTGGACGGCGTGGTCTGCTCCGGCCAGGAGGCGGCGAACATCAAGGCCGCCTGCGGGCCGGACTTCCTGTGCCTCACGCCAGGCATCCGCATCCCCGACCCCTCAACGCCGCAAGACGACCAGCGCCGCATCATGACCCCTGAGGCCGCCGTGGCAGCCGGTTCGGACTTCCTCGTGGTCGGCCGGCCCATCACGCGCTCTGCCGATCCTGCCGCCGCCGCCCGCGACATCCTCCATCGAATGGGCCATCGAATGGGCCATCGAATGGGCCATCGAATGGGCCAGGTCTAGGGCAGAGCATGCCCTGCAACTGGAAGCTCCTGTCCGACGCGCCCGTGCCGGACACCATCGGAACGCTGGCCGAGGAACTCGGCATCACCCGGGTCATCGCCGAGGTGCTCTGGCGGCGCGGCTACACCTCGGCCCAGGACATGGACCGCTTCCTCTCGCCCGGCCTGCGCCACCTGCTGCCCCCGGAGGCCATCCCCGGCCTGACGGAGGCCGCGCAGGTGCTGGCGCGCGAGCTCACAACCGGGGCGCAGTTCTGCGTCTGGGGCGACTACGACGTGGACGGCATCACCTCCACCGCGCTGGTCAAGGACTTCCTGTGCAAGCGCCTGGGGCCGGAGGTCGCGCCGCTGGATGGCACGGGCCAGGTGCGCCACTTTCTGCCCAACCGCAAGGAGCACGGCTACGGCCTGAACACGCCCAGCATCGAGGGCCTGGCCGCAGAGGGCGTAAAGCTGCTGCTGACCGTGGACTGCGGCATCAGCTCCGTGGCCGAGGTGGCGCGCGCGAACGAGCTCGGCATGGTTGTCGTGGTCAGCGACCACCACCTGCCGCCGGACGAGCTGCCGGCTGCCGCGGCCATCTGCAACCCGCAGCTGTGCGGGGGCAGGGTGTGCGGCGGCGCGTGCACCGGCCTGTGCGACCTGGCGGGCGTGGGCGTGGCCTTCTTCCTCATGGCCGCGCTGAACCGCCTGCTGCCCGGCGAGCCCGTGGACATGCGCCAGTTCCTGGACCTCGTGGCGCTGGGCACCGTGGCCGATGTGGTGGGCCTGACCGGCCAGAACCGCATCCTGGTCAAGAACGGGCTGTTGCTCATCAAGGAGGCGCGCAGGCCCGGCATCGCCTCGCTCAAGGTCTACAGCGGCTACGACCGGCTGGCCGAGCTCGGGGCCGGGCAGATCGGCTTTGGTTTGGCCCCGCGCATCAACGCCGCCGGGCGCATGGCCGACCCGCAGATCGCGCTGAACCTGCTGCTGGCCCCGGACATGGACACTGCCAACCCGCTGGCGAGCAGGCTCGACGGGCTGAACGCCAAGCGCCGCAGCTCGGAGCAGGAGATTCTGGAGCAGGCGCTGGCCCAGGCCGAGGAGCAGAAGCACCGCCTGGGGCTGGTGCTGGCGGGCGAGGACTGGCACGCCGGGGTCATCGGCATCGTGGCCTCGCGCGTGGTCGAGCGGCACTACAAGCCGGTGCTCATGCTCTGCCGCGAGGGCGAGGATGGACTGAAGGGCGGCGCGCACTGGAAGGGCTCGGGCCGCAGCGTGTCGGAGTTCGACCTGCACGAGGGGCTCACCGGGCTGGAGCACCTGTTCCTGGGCTTCGGCGGGCACAAGCAGGCCGCCGGGCTGAGCATGGCCCTGGAGAACCTGGAGGCCCTGCGCGAGGGCTTCCACCTGGCTGTGGAGGCCGCGCTTGGGCCTGTGCCGCTGCGGCCCTCGCTGAAGCTCGACCGGGAGCT
>CAZXZF010000335.1:0-3326 GCA_964645095.1 uncultured Desulfocurvus sp.
CCACGATGAGGAAGATGCCCAGCACGATCTTGGTCTGGAACTTGAGCCGGGAGATTATCCGCATGTCCGCCGCCTCCGCCTAGTCCAGCTCAAGCTTGCGGGCCAGCTCGCGCACCGGGTCGAGATCCTGGTCCTTGGCCGGTATGATGCCCTTGAGGCCGGCAGCCTCAAGAATGGCTGCGTGTTCGGGCTTGGCCGGGTCAAGGGCGAACATGGCCTGGGCGATCTTGTCCACGAGGCCTTGGTCCAGGCCCTTGCGCGCGGCGAAGAGCCACTCAGGATAAGCCTTGGTGCGGGCCAGGACGCGGATCTGGTCCGGGTCGATGCGGCCTTTGAGCACATCAAGGGTGCCTTCGCGGATGGTGCCGAAGTCGTACTTGCCCGCCAGCACGGCCAGCACGACGTTCTCTTGCTTCCCGCCCGGTCCCGGCGCAAAGGCGATCTCCGCGAAGTCCTGCCTGCGGATGCCCAGGTCGAGAAAGTGCCCCAGGGCGAACAGATATCCGCCCGCCGAGAGCGGGTCCACGGCGATCCAGCGCTTGCCCCGGCAGTCGGCCAATGTTTTGAGGTCGCGGTTGTCGCTGCGGCAGATGATCTCGCAACGGAAGTCGGCCTTGCCGGAGGCCTTGACGGTCCGGGCAAAACTCCTGGCTCCCTGCCGGGCCAGCTTGATGGAGACAAAGGGGTTCGTGAAGGAGATGTCGATCTGGCCCTGGGCCACCATCTTCACGTGCTCGTCAAAGGTGTCCGGGAAAACCTGGCGCATGGGCAGGCCGGTGGCCTTGGCCAGATATTCCACCAGCAGGTGGTGGCGTTTGTAGGAGGTGGTGTGCGAGTATTGGGGCAGGTAGGCGTAGGTTATGCCCGCCGCCGGGGTGGGAGCGTTGGTCTCCTGGCGTTTGGACAGGTCCACGCGCAGGGCCTGCTCCTCCTCGGAACAAGCCGCGCAGAGCAGCAGCACTGTGCACAGCGCCAGGACGAGACGGACCAGGCTCGGCCAGGCCGCACGGGAGAGTGTTCCACCCGCCGTCAAACGCATGCTCCCTCCCTGGTCAGGCGCTACAGCCTGCGCCCCCAATCCCCGTGGCTGTTCAAGGCATTGGTTGGCATATTTTCTGTCCCTCTAACACAGGTAGGATGCGAAGAACAATGGAGGTCGCCGGTTCACCCTCGTTGCCGCGAGCATCGTCCTGGCTGCCACGCGGCACAGCCCGCAAGCATGGACCGCTCGCGCGCAAAAATGGCGCAGCAGCATTTCCCCCCCACGTTGAAAATGCATTTTGCGCGGGGTGTCGGCGGTTGCGCCACTTTTTGAAATGACGAATCTTGACGCAGACACGTCGCAAGGGTAGCCCGATACGATAATCTTCCCGCTCACAAAAGCTTCACGGCTCCTGCGGGAGGGAGGCGCTCGCATGCCCCAGTTTCGTCATCTCGGTTCACCAACTCTTGTTCTCATCGCCGGACTTTTGCTCGCCGCTTGCGGTGGCAACGACAAGACAGAGGCGCCTGTCACAGTCAACGCACCCACGGTTCGCGCCACCCTTTATGACGCCCGTGAGTGCCGCAGCCTGCCCGGTGAGGTGCGAGCGCAGAACAGCGTGGTGCTCTCAAGCAAGATTGCCGGCACCGTGGTGGAGGTCATGGCTGCCGAGGGCCAGGTGGTGGAGAAGGGCCAGGCCATCCTGCGCATCGATGACACGGAGCTCAAGCAGCGCGTGCAGGGCATTCAGTCCACGGCGCAGCAAGCCGGGCTGGAGCGCCAGGCCCTGGCCGCGCGTTCGGCCCTGGCCAAGGTCAACATGGAGCGCATGCAGAAGCTGTTTGCCCAGCAGGCCATCAGCCGCGACGAACTGGACCGCGCCAGCACGGAATTTCAGGCCTTGAAGAAGCAGGAGCAGGCCATGGGCGCCAGCGCAAGCGCCGCAGGGCACCAGGGGGCAGAGGCCCGGTCCCTCCTGGGCTACAGCCTCATCAGCGCGCCCTTCCGGGGCGTGCTTTCGCGCCGTTACGTGGACCAGGGGGCCTTTGTCTCCGCTGGCGCGCCCCTGGCCGCCATCGACGACGTGCAGGGCGGATACGAGCTGGAGGCCCAAGCCGACGAGAGTCTCATGTCGGCCGTGACCAAGGGCATGCAGGTGCTTGGCCTGGTCCCCTCGGTGTCGTCCCAGCCCTTCCTCACGCGGCTCACCACCGTTGTGGACCGCGTGGACCCGGCCACGCGCACCTTCAAGGTCCGCGCCGCCTACAACGCGCCCGCAGCCCAGGCTGGCAGCGCTGACAACGCGACGCAAAACGCCACGCAGGCCGTGGCGCAGCCCAACCGGCCCCACGCGGGCATGTTCGGCAAGGTCTGCGTGCCCATGGCCCAGGCCAGAAAGCTGCTCATCCCGTCCGGCAGCGTGCGCCAGCGCGGCGAGCTCACCACCGTGCTCGTGGTGGACGACAAGAGCGTGCTGCGCCTGCGGCTGGTCAAGATCGGCGGCGCCTACCTCAAGGCCGACCTGGACGGCCAGTCGTACATTGTTCAGGCCCAGTCCGAGGCGGCGAACATCCCCGGCGTCCTGTACGAGGTCCTCTCCGGCCTCACCGAGGGCGAGATCGTGCTCAACGGCGGCCCGGAAACATTGCGCGAGGGCGACCACCTCGCCCAAAAGCCATAGGGCTGGGCCATGAGCCAGGCGCCCCAGAACCCCGGCGAGCCGGACGCCCGCGAACAGGCAGACCAGGCCCCGTCCGGTTCCCGTAGCGGCCCAGAATCACCAAAGGTGAACAACAACACCGATGAAACCCCCGAAGGGGGCCTGCTCTCGCGCATCACCGCCAGCTTCGTCGACTCCAAGCTGGTGCCGCTCATCATCCTGGGCGCGCTCCTGCTCGGCGTGTTCGCCGTGTTGCGCACCCCGAGCGAGGAAGAGCCGCAGATCGTGGTGCCCATGATCGACGTCATGGTGGAGATGCCCGGCGCCACGCCGAGGGAGATCGAAACCCGGGTCATCGGCCCCATGGAGAAGATCCTCTGGGAGATCCCCGGCGTGGAGTATGTCTACTCCACGGCCCAGGACGGCAAGGCCCTCACCATCGTGCGCTTCCTGGTGGGCGAGGACACGGAAAAGAGCGTGGTCAAGACCTACGCCAAGCTCTACCAGCACCTGGACTGGATTCCGCCCGGCTGCTCCCAGCCTTTGTTGAAGCCCCGCAGCATTGATGACGTGCCGGTGCTGGCCGTGTCGTTTTATGGCGAGGGGCATGATGGCCGCAGCCTCCGCCAGGTCGCCGCCGAGGCTGCCGAGGCCGTGCGCACCCTGCCCGGCGTGTCCGAGGTG
>CAZXZF010000336.1:0-202 GCA_964645095.1 uncultured Desulfocurvus sp.
TCATCGGCGCGGGCCAGGTGGGCGCCACCTGCGCGCTCATGGCCGCCAGCCGCGACGTGGGCGACGTGTCCCGCCTGGGACTCTAAGCGTATGAAAGCTCTCCGCGCCGCCTGCCTCTGTCTGGCCCTGCTCCTCTCCGCCGGGCTCATCCCGCCCGCCGCGGCCCAGGCCGAGCCGGTGCGCAAGAGCGTGCTCTTCCTCA
>CAZXZF010000336.1:212-3317 GCA_964645095.1 uncultured Desulfocurvus sp.
CGTGGGCGACGTGGTGCTGCTGGACCGCGACGCGGGCACAGCCAAGGGCAAGGCGCTGGACATCCTCCAGGCCGGAGCGGTTGAGCTCTTCGACGGCACGGTGCGCGGCACCGTCGACTACGCCGACACGGCGGGCTCCGACGTGGTGGTGGTCACCGCAGGCTCCCCGCGCAGGCCCGGGCTCACCCGCGACGACCTGCTGGCCATCAACGCCGGCGTGGTGGCCTCCTGCTGCCGCGAGATCAAGGGCACCTCGCCCGAGGCCGTGGTGATCGTCGTCACCAATCCGCTGGACGCCATGACCTTCATCGCCAGCCGCGAGCTTTGCTTCCCGCGCCAGCGGGTGCTGGGCATGGCCGGGGTGCTCGACTCCGCGCGCTTCCGCACCTTCGTGGCCGAGGAACTGGCCGTCAGCGTGCGCGACGTGCAGGCCCTGGTCCTGGGCGGCCACGGCGACAGCATGGTGCCCATGCCCCGGCACTGCTTCGTGGGCGGCGTGCCGCTGACGCAGCTCCTGCCCCCGGAGCGCATCCAGGCCCTGGTCGAGCGCGCCCGGCGCGGCGGCGACGAGATCGTGGGGCTGCTCGCCACCGGCTCGGCCTACTACGCGCCTGCGGCCAGCATCGTGCAGATGGCCGAGGCCGTGCTCAGAAACCAGCGGCGCATCCTGCCCTGCGCCGCGCTTCTGGAGGGCGAGTACGGCGTGTCCGGGCTCTTTGTGGGCGTGCCCTGCCTGCTCGGCGGCGGCGGCCTGGAAAAGGTCTGCGAGTTCGAGCTGGACGAGACCGAGCGCGCGGCCTTCGAGCATTCCGTGGCCAGGGTGCGCGCCCTGGTGGACGACATCTCCCGCCTGGGGCTGTAGCCGCCCGCCGCCATGCGACGACTCGCCGCCGCCTGCCTCTGCCTGGCCCTGCTCCTTTCGGCCAGCCTGCTCTCGCCCCGGACGGCCCGGGCCGAGCCGGTGCGCAAGAGCGTTTTGTACCTGAACTCCTACCACAACGGCTACGCCTGGTCCGACGACATTTTGGCGGGCCTGCGCTCCTTCTTCGCCGAGTCCGGCTACGCCGTGGACCTGCAGATCGAGTACATGGACACCAAGCGCTTCGCCACGCCGGAGCGCGAAAAGGCGCTGTTCGAGTTCTACCGCGAGAAGTTCAAGGGCGCGCGCTTCGACGCCATCATCGCCTCCGACGACTTCGCCTACAACTTCATCCTGGACTACCAGGACAAGCTTTTGCCCGGCGTGCCCGTGGTCTTCTGCGGGGTCAACGACTTCAAGCCGCAGCGCCTGAAGGGCCATGAAAACATCACCGGCGTGGTGGAAAACGTGGACTTTGCGGCCACCCTGCGCCTGGCCGCGCGCCTGCACCCGAACCTGCGCCGCATGGTCGTCATCGGCGACCGCTCGGTCACCGGCGCGGCCATCCAGGGCCAGCTCCGCGAGGTGGCGCCGAAACTCGAGGGCATCCTGGACCTGGAGTTCTGGGATGACCTGCCGCTGGGCGAGATCCTGGAGCGCCTGGGCACCATGCCCAAGGACGCCATGCTCTTCGTCATCCCCATCTACCTGGAGCGCGACGGCAAGCTCTATTCGGCGGACGAGGTGGTGGCGGTGATCGCGGCCAACGTATCCATGCCGGTGTACAGCTGCTGGCGGTTTCTGCTGGGCCACGGCATGGTCGGCGGACGCCTGCACAGCGGCGTGGACCACGGCCGCATGGCCGCCCGCCTGGCCTTGCGCATCCTGACCGGGGAGAAGCCGTCGAACATCCCGGTGGTGGAGCGTTTCGACGACCCCTACGCCTTTGACTACGACGTGCTGAAGCGGCTCTCCATCCCCCTCTCGGACCTGCCCGCCGGCAGCGAGGTCATCAACGAGCCCTACGCCTTCTACACCATCAACAAGGGCCTGTTCTGGACCATCATCGTAAGCCTGGTGACCCTGGTCTTCATCCTGGTGCTGCTGGTGGCCAGCACCACCCAGCGCCGCCGCATCCAGGAGCGCGTCAACGACCAGCTCTCGTTCCTCAAGATCCTCATGGACGCCATCCCGCTGCCCATCTACTCGCTCGACCGCGTGGGCGCCTTCCAGGACTGCAACCTGGCCTTCGAGCGCTTCTTCGGCGTCACCCGCGAGGGCATCGCCGGAAGGCTCCCGCAGGACATCGGCGACCCGGCCGTGGCCGGCGCGGACTGCCTGCGCGACGAGGTGGACCGCCAGCTGCTCTCGGCCCCGGGCGCGCGGATCTATGAATGCTCGCTGGACGCGGCCCAGGGCGGCGTGCGCTCCATGATCGTGAGCAAGGCCACCTACCGCAGCGCCAAGGGCGAGACCCTGGGCCTGGTGGGGGTCTTAAGCGACGTCACGGGCCTCAAGCGCGCCGAGGAGGAGCTGCGGCAGGCCGAGGAAAAATACCGTGGCATCTTCGAGAACTCGGTGCTCGGCATCTTCCGCGCCGCTCCGGACGGGACCCTGCTCGACGCCAACCGCGCGCTGCTCGACATGCTGGGCCAGGGCGACCTGGCCTCCCTGCGGGCCATGGGCGCGGGCTTTCTCTCCGCCGACAGCGCCGAGGCCCGGCTCACCGCTGCGCCCGGCCCCGGCGGGGTCGCGGGCTACCGGCGCGAGATCAAGCGTCCGGACGGGCTGCGCATCGCGGTGTTCCTGCACATCCGGGGCGTGGCCGATTCGGGTGGCAACCTGCTGGCCTTTGAGGGCATCGTGGAGGACATCACCCAGCGCGAAGAGGCCGAGCGCGCCCTGCACGAGTCCCAGCGCATGCTGCTGCAGTCCCAGAAGATGGAGGCCATCGGCACGCTGGCCGGCGGCATCGCGCACGACTTCAACAACATCCTGACCACCATCCTGAACTCGGCCGAACTGGCGCTCCTGGACTCGCCCGAGGGCTCGGAGATGACCCGCGACCTCTTGCGCGTGCTCAAGGCCAGCCAGCGCGGCAGCCAGCTGGTGCGGCAGATTCTGGCCTTCAGCCGCCCGTCCCAGGCCGGATTCCAGGCCGTGAACGTGGCCGAGGTGGTGCGCGAGACCCTGTCCCTGCTCTCGGCCTCGCTGCCGCGCAACATCACCGTGCGCGAGGACATCCG
>CAZXZF010000337.1:0-3316 GCA_964645095.1 uncultured Desulfocurvus sp.
TCCTTGACCATCTGGGCGCCCATGTTCTCGAACTTGTCCTCGAGGTCGATCTCCTTGGCCACGGTGACGCCGTCCTTGGTGATCAGGGGCGAGCCGAAGCTGCGGTCGATGACCACGTTGCGGCCCTTGGGTCCGAGGGTGACCTTCACGGCGTTGGACAGCTTGTCCACGCCGATCTTCAGCTTCTCGCGCGCCTTGGCGTCAAAAATGATTTCCTTGGCCATGTCAGACTCCTTGCAGAAATTTTATGCCTTGCGGCGTTTTGTGTCCGTTTGCGGGCCTGCGCCCTGAAAGGCCAGCAGCCCGCCCCTTGAATGACCCGAAGGGTCCTCGAAGGGCCTATTTCTCGACGATGGCGAGGATGTCTTCCTCGCGCAGCACCAGGTGCTCGTCGCCGTCGATCTTGATCTCCGTGCCCGCGTACTTGGTGAACAGCACCATGTCGCCAGCCTTGACGGCCATCTTCACAAGGGAGCCCTTGTCGTCGAGCTTGCCGGGGCCGGCGGCGATGACCTTGCCGCGCTGGGGCTTCTCTTTGGCGCTGTCGGGGATGATGATGCCGCCGGCGGTCACTTCTTCGGACTCCAGGCGTTTCACCAGAACACGGTCATTGAGGGGCTTCAACTTCATTGCTTCGATCCTCCACAGGGGTGTGATTGGTGTTGTGCGCCAGCGTGCGCCAAAAACAAGGCGGACGGACGCCTGTTGACTAAAATACGCCCCGCACATGCCGCGGGGCGTTTCAGGCATGGGGAAGATAAACACCACAGGCGCGCTGTCAACACGCTGGCGGCGAAAAAAACGCTTCTACCCGACAGCCTCGCCGCTCCCGCCGGTCATGGGCGTGCGGCCATACAGCTCGCACAGGCCGCGCAGGCCCTCGGCCCGGGCCCGGCCCGGGCCGCACAGGCAGAGCAGGTCCTGGGGCAGCCGCCAGCCCCAGTTGCCCTCGGTGGTGCCGGGAATGTTCATGCGGTGGCTCCCGTCCAGGTCAAGCAGGTCCTGGGCCGGGATCACGGCGTCCCGGGCCGGGCTCGACAACGCCAGGCGGATGAGCTCGCGCACCACGCTGTCCGCAGTGACCTTGCGCCCCAGGTAGCGCGCCAGCACCCGGCGCAGGGCAGGTCCGGCGTCGGACTCGAACCAGCCGCGCGTGGTGTTGTTGTCGTGGGTGCCGGTGTAGACCACGCAGTTCTGCTCGTGGTTGTGCGGGGAGTCCGGGCTGTAGGGCGTGTGCGGGCCAAAGGCGAACTGCAGGATCTTCATGCCCGGCAGCTTGAAGCGCTCCTTCAAGGCCAGCACGTCGTCGGTGATGATCCCTAAGTCCTCGGCGATGAGGGGCAGGTGCCCGTGGGCCTCTTTAAGCGCGGTCAGCATCTCCTGGCCCAGGGCCGGAACCCAGCTCCCGTTGATGGCCGTTTTTTCCTCGACCGGAATCTCCCAGTACCCCGCAAAACCCCGGAAGTGGTCCAGGCGCACCAGGTCGAACAGGCCGAAGTTGTGGCGCATGCGCCTGATCCACCAGGCGAAGCCCTCGGCCCTGCCGGCCTCCCAGTCGAACACCGGGTTGCCCCAGCGCTGGCCGGTCTTGCTGAAATAATCCGGCGGCACCCCGGCCACGAAGAAGGGCTGGCCGTCCTCGTCCAGCTTGAACAGCTGCGTATTGGCCCAGACATCGGCCGAGTCATGGGTCACGTAGATGGGCACGTCGCCGACGAGCTCCACGTCGAGCTTGGACAGCTCCCACCTGAGCCGCCCCCACTGGCGGAAGAACAGCCACTGGCAGAACTCCTGGAACACGATCTCGCGGTGCAGCAGGATGCCGTAGCCCTGCAGGGCCTCCTGGCGGCGCAGGCGGATGTCCTCGGGCCAGCCGGCCCAGGCCGAACCGCCAAAGTAGTCCTTGAGGGCCATGAACAGGGCAAAGTCCGGCAGCCAGGAGCCGTTGTGCGCCCGGAATTCCGCGAAGCCCGAGTCGTCCTCCAGGCCGCCTGCGGCCAGGCGGCGCTCGAAGACCTGGCGCAGCATGGCGCCCTTGGTGCGCTCCACGGCCCGGAAATCCACCCGGCCGTGCACGGGCAGGTCAAAGCAGGAGAGCTCCCGGCGCGTCAACAGTCCGTCGTCGCACAGGCCCTCCGGGCTGATGCACAGGGTGTTGCCCGCAAAGGCCGAGAAGCTGGAGTACGGCGAGTTGCCCAGGCTGGAGGCCGTGGGCGTGATGGGCAGCATCTGCCAGCGGCTCTGTCCGGCCATGGTCAGAAACTCCGCAAAGCGCAGGGCCTCCGGGCCCATGTCGCCGATGCCGAAGCGCGAGGGCAGAGAGGTCAGGTGCAGAAGCACGCCGCTGGTTCGCCGCATGAAGCCTCCTGTGCAGTTGCCGTTGGGCGGCCCGCCGTTTGGCCCCACACTACACGCAACCCAGGCTCAACGAAAGGGGCGCGCGCGGCCTGGGCAAAATATCCCTGGCACGCAAGGTGCAACATTTTCGCCCATGGAGTCCGACACAAGGCTTATAAGGAGGCCGACATGCCCGAAGCACAAAGACAACCCGTCCGCGAACAGGTGCTCGAGGCCCTGGGCCAGGCCCAGGACAGCCTGCATGAACTGGACTATGAGGACGTCGCCCTTTCCGCAGCCGGGCTTGCCCTGGTGCGCAAGGCCGCATCCCTGGTGCTGCGCCGCCTGAGCGGCATGGCGGCCGAGGACCTGCCCCTCGCGCGCGCGCTGGCCCTGTTCCTGGACCACGTGTTCTGGAACGAGGCCACAGGCGGGCTCATCCTCTGCGCGGACCTCCCGGAAAAGAGCGTCTGCCTGCCCATCCCGGCAGACTGCTGGGGCATCAAGCCCCACCTGGGCAGGGTTCAGTAGGGCCGCGCCCGGCAGCTCCCCGGCAACGGATACGGGCCAGACCTGCCGGGCGCCGGACCTGCCGGGCGCCAGACTTATCTGGTGAAGGTCTGGCTGCGGTCCGGGCCGACGGAGACAAGGCCGATGGGCACGCCGGAGAGCTGCTCCATGCGTTCCAGATAGGCCTGCGCGTTCTTCGGCAGCCCGGCCCATGAGGTCACGGCGGTGATGTCCTCGGTCCAGCCGGGCAGGGTCTCGTACACCGGCGTGACGTAAGCCATGCCGTTCTGCTCCTGGGGCGGATACTTGATGCGAGAGCCCCGGTACTCGTACTCCACGCAAATCTTCAGCTCCGGCAGCCCGGAGAGCACGTCGAGCTTGGTCACGGCCAGCTCGGTGGGGCCGTTCAAGCGCGCGGATTCGCGCAGGACCACGAGGTCCAGCCAGCCGCAGCGGCGCTTGCGGCCCG
>CAZXZF010000338.1:0-3296 GCA_964645095.1 uncultured Desulfocurvus sp.
GGCCGGGACGGACAGGGGACCACTTCGCATGGCTGCGCTCCTTGGCTGAAGATGCGGGTTGCTGCTGCTGGCTGGCATCCCTGTACCAACCCAAGCCCCCCTTGGGAAGCACCCCCTTGGGAAACAGAGGCGCGCCCGCAGGACGGAAAAGCTCCCGCTCCAGGCCGGAACCGGGCCTCGTCGTTGCGGCGCGCCGACAGCCTAGAAGAACCAGTAGTAGATCACGAGGATGAGAATGATGTTGAACGGGACAACGACGTAGAGTATCAGCTCGTGCCTGTTCATGCCCCCCCCCTTTTTCCGTAGAATACAGCATCGCCGAGGCGTTGCAAGAGGGTGCAAAGGCCCCGGGCAGAAGCAGCAGAAAGCCCCCGCTCCAGGCCGGAACGGGGGCTTCGTCAGTTCTTGAGCCGTTTCTGCGAATCAGGGGTTTAGGGCCTGTTTCCAACAGATGGATTTTGTTTCCCTGGCGAGGAAAGAGCCGATTTGGTGCCAGGGAGAGTACTCATGCGGTACAGCCCTGGCGCCAAATCGGCTCATGACGATGCCCAGGGGGCAAAAGACACTGTTAGAAACAGGCCCTAGGCCAGGGCCTGGGCCGGAGTGATGGCGGCGATGCCCAGGGCCTCGCCCACGGCCGGGCAGGTCAGCTGGCCCTGGTAGGTGTTCAGGCCCAGCGCCAGGGCGTTGTCCGCGCGCAGGGCGTCCAGGCCCTTGTTGGCCAGGCGCAGGGCATAGGGCAGGGTCTGGTTGACCAGGGCAAAGGTGCTGGTGCGCGGCACCGCGCCGGGCATGTTGGCCACGCCGTAGTGCACCACGCCGTCCACCACATAGGTCGGATTGTCGTGGGTGGTGGCGTGGATGGTCTCCACGCAGCCGCCCTGGTCCACGGCCACGTCCACGATGACCGCGCCCTCGCGCATGGTGCCGACCATGTCGCGGGTCACGAGGTTCGGGGCCTTGGCCCCGGGCACCAGCACCGCGCCGATGACCAGGTCGGCCTCGCGCACGGCGGCGCGCAGGTTGGGGTCGCTCGAAGTCATGGTCACGATGCGCGAGCTGAAGATGTCGTCCAGGTACTGCATGCGCGCATGGTTCACGTCGAACACGGTGACGCGCGCGCCCAGGCCCACGGCGATCTTGGCCGCATTGGTGCCGACCACGCCGCCGCCGATGATGGCCACGTTGGCTGGCGCAACGCCGGGCACGCCGCCCAGCAGCATGCCGCGCCCGCCCTGGGACTTCTCCAGCGCGTGCGCTCCCACCTGCGGGGCCATGCGGCCCGCGACCTCGCTCATGGGCAAAAGCAGCGGCAGGGAGCGGTCGGGCAGCTGCACGGTCTCGTAGGCCACGCCCGTGGCGCCGGAGGCCAAGAGCGCCCTGGTCTGGGCCTCGTCCGCCGCCAGGTGCAGGTAGGTGAACAGAAGCAGGTCGCTGCGCAGGAAGCGGTACTCGGCGGCCATGGGCTCCTTGACCTTGATGACCATCTCCGCGGACCAGGCCTCGCTGGCCCCGGCCACGAGCTTGGCGCCTGCAGCGGCGTACTCGGCGTCGGACAGGCCGCTGCCCACGCCCGCGCCGCTCTGCACCAGCACGGTGTGCCCGCGCCGGACGAGGGTCTCCACAGCGCCGGGGGTCATGGAGACGCGGTTCTCCAGCGTCTTGATCTCCTTGGGGATACCGATGATCATGGCTCTACCTCGTTTTTGGTTGGGGTGTTGTCGGCGAACCAGGTGCGCGCGCCCCGGGGCAGGGGAATCCACTTGCGCCGGGCCTTCATGACCACAAAGGACTCGCTGGAGGCGATGCCGCCCACGCCGGACAGGTCGCGGTCCAGGAAATCGTAGAGCCCGGAGACGTCCTCGGTGAGCACGATCTCCACCAGGATGTCGAAGCGCCCGGTGACCACGGCGGCCCAGTTCACGTCGGGCAGGTCGGCGATCTCCGTGAGCTTCTTGTCCAGCTGCATGTGGCTCATGAGCTTGATGCCCACCAGGGCCACGGTGAGCCCCTTGACCTGGAAGGGGTCCACCAGGCCGGCCACGCGCAACAGGCCCTGGGCAATGAGGCTCTTCAGGCGCGTGCGGATGGTCGGCGCGGTGACGCCCAGGCGCTCGGCCAGCTCCCCGGCGCTGGCCTGGCCGTCCTCGGCCAGTGCGGCCATGATGCGCCGGTCCGCGACGTCAACGATTTTCCTCATGCGCGCATCCTCCGGCAATGTTTTTTCCATTTCGACAATTTGCAGTGTCAAAATATTCCATTTGCATAATCCCTGTCAAGCGCGCCGCACGAGAATATGCGCGCCGCCGAAAGCCCACGGCTTGTGGGAAGCCCGCGCTTGGTGTAGCGTGCCCCAAACCCTTGGTCCCAAACGCCCTCTTTCCATCCAGGAGGCTTCCTGTGGCGCCCGAAGTACGTCTGCTTTCCGTGGCCGAGATCGCCCGCAGGCTGGGTGTGCCCGAGTCCACCGTGCACTACTGGAAGAACCGCTTCGCCCAGCACCTGCCCAGCCAGGGCTCGGGCCGCCAGAAACGCTTCCGGCCCGAGGCCGTGGACGTGTTCCGGGTCATCGCCGAGATGTTCAGCCTGGGCCACAGCACCCAGGACGTCATGGAGACCCTGGGCAAGCGCTTCCCGCTCACCGCATCGCTGGAGGGCGACCCCCAGGCCGCGGGCCCCTTCAACGGAACCGGCGCGCCCTTCTCCAGCCATCACGACACGCAGGACCAGCAGAGCCCGGCCCTGGCCGACACCGCCCTGCGCATGGCCGCGGTCATGGGCCAGGAGATGGGCCAGCAGATCGCCCGCAGCATCGCCGAAGGCCTGCGCGGCCTGGGCGGCCAGCCCCAGCTCGAGGGCCGGCCCGACGTGCCCGCCCTGCCCGCCCTCGACGCCGAGCAGCTGGACGCCATCAAGAGCGCGGTGGACCAGAGCTGCACCCGCCTGGACGCGCAAAGCGGCGAGGTGGCGCGCATGGCCGAGGAGAACGCCGAGCTCAAGACCAAGCTCGCGGTGCTCGAAACCGAGCTGGTGCGCCTGCGCCAGGACCGCCGCGAGATGGAGAAGTACCTCCTTGACAAGATAAAAAGCATGTCTACTTAAGTTGGGTCGGGGGACGCCACACCCCCCGCATTAGGCCCTTCTCCTCCATTAGCCCTGCCAAGGCCCCGCCCCAAAGCGGGGCCTTGTGCGGTGGAGGGGCCAGACCCAAAGACACGTCCGGATGCCCGTTTTGCGTGAAACTGACCTTCCCCCCGTTTAGTATCCCAGCTATAAGTTTGTGACTCCGGCGAAGG